>JAWCDI010000023.1:0-9001 GCA_044343505.1 Candidatus Aenigmatarchaeota archaeon
GGATTGAAAGAAGTCGTATTCCACTGCCGCCAATTTAGCGCGGTATTCGTTGCAGTGAAATGCCCCTGAAAATGGGGATTGAAAGTTGTGTTTCTGTTTCCCCTCAGTTCAGCCAGGAAGGTTGCAGTGAAATGCCCCTGAAAATGGGGATTGAAAGGTAGATATGGCTAGCGTATTCCGCAGTCTGACTGCTGTTGCAGTGAAATGCCCCTGAAAATGGGGATTGAAAGCTGGTTGCAGATGCGTTGCTAGAGGAAGGCGAAGTTGCAGTGAAATGCCCCTGAAAATGGGGATTGAAAGAGGATAGTGAACATATGAAACTGGTAGACAACGATGTTGCAGTGAAATGCCCCTGAAAATGGGGATTGAAAGGTTAGGTGCAGGTATCCATCCAAGGAGAATGAAGACGTTGCAGTGAAATGCCCCTGAAAATGGGGATTGAAAGAGAGTTCGAGGGCAAAGAGATCATCATTCATGACGCGAGTTGCAGTGAAATGCCCCTGAAAATGGGGATTGAAAGTACGTATACGTTCCAGCGTTCTGCCAGCTGCCAATCTGTTGCAGTGAAATGCCCCTGAAAATGGGGATTGAAAGTTACAATACTGAGAAAGAAAAAAAAGAAGAGATTACGTTGCAGTGAAATGCCCCTGAAAATGGGGATTGAAAGTCTGCATTAATCAAGGGGGCTTTCGATATTGCATAGTTGCAGTGAAATGCCCCTGAAAATGGGGATTGAAAGTTATTAGTTAAGTCATACATCCTTATCTTCATTTGTGTTGCAGTGAAATGCCCCTGAAAATGGGGATTGAAAGAATAACTTTGAAATTCTGCTTTCTGTAAATTCATGGAGTTGCAGTGAAATGCCCCTGAAAATGGGGATTGAAAGAAGTTTCTCACGGATTTTTTCCATGCATTTATAACGTTGCAGTGAAATGCCCCTGAAAATGGGGATTGAAAGTATTCTTTCGCAAATTGTGTTTGCCATAGCGGATAAGGTTGCAGTGAAATGCCCCTGAAAATGGGGATTGAAAGCGGAAAGATGCTCGAGGATGAACTGAAAAAAGCTGGGGTTGCAGTGAAATGCCCCTGAAAATGGGGATTGAAAGTCTGTTCCCCCTTCAAGTTCAATGCCTACTGATCTGTTGCAGTGAAATGCCCCTGAAAATGGGGATTGAAAGGTTTACCCATGATATTGCATCGACATAGCCCTGAAGTTGCAGTGAAATGCCCCTGAAAATGGGGATTGAAAGCTCCAGCGTAAATATTGGGTGATATTATATCCAATATGTTGCAGTGAAATGCCCCTGAAAATGGGGATTGAAAGAAGAGAAATAGTTGTTTGCCTCGATGATGCTGGATTGCGTTGCAGTGAAATGCCCCTGAAAATGGGGATTGAAAGCCTCTTTCTCTTTTGGGTCCACAAACTATTTATACGTTGCAGTGAAATGCCCCTGAAAATGGGGATTGAAAGCCAATTTTCAGCCGTCCAGTATTGGAGAGTTTGAAAAGTTGCAGTGAAATGCCCCTGAAAATGGGGATTGAAAGTAATTCTGGTCTCATTCCTCTCACCAGTATGGTCGATGTTGCAGTGAAATGCCCCTGAAAATGGGGATTGAAAGATTTCTTCCCCCTCTGGCATGTGATTGCGCACGATATGTTGCAGTGAAATGCCCCTGAAAATGGGGATTGAAAGGATAGTGAACCGTTCATGCACACGAAGAGCATTTGTATTTTCATACTCACTCATTTGAAGGTGAGAATTCTTCATCTAATTACGCAAAAGTATTTAACTTCTTCTTAAAGATTTATCATAAGAAACCACATGGATATAGAATCTGCTTTTGAATCATTCCTCCAAGCGAAACCATATAAACACCAATTAGAAGCTGGAAAACTCATTCGCGAAGGGAAATCAGTAGTCATAAGAGCACCTTGTGGTTCTGGGAAAACTGAGGCCTGTTACATTCCATTTTTAATGGGAGGAGAAATACTTCCAGCTCGGCTCATTTATTCGCTTCCAACCAGAGCCCTTGTAGAAGATATCGCAGAGAGAATAAGAAAAAAATTAAGCGAGAAAATGTCTCAAATACGAGTTTCATGTCATCACGGAGCAAACGCAGAAGATCCATTTTTCAAGAGTGACATAATTGTAACAACCATAGACCAAACAATAGGCGCCTATTGTTGCACTCCCCTCAGCCTTCCAGTTCATTTAGGAAATATTCCTGCTGGCGCTGCCGTCGCATCTATGCTCTGTTTTGATGAAGTCCACACTTATGATTATGCTTTGGGATTACAGACCATTTTAGCTTTGATTGAAAGGATAATGGAATCAAAATTGAAATTGCCTTTTGTAATAATGTCGGCTACCTTACCAGATGTTTTTGTGGAATGGTTCAGAAAAAACGGAGTTGCCGTAATAGAAGCTACAGAGGAGGATATACCAAAGAGAAGAGACAGACATGTGACTTTGCACTGGGTTGAAAAAGTTTTAGAACCAAAAGACGTGCTTGAGAAGATTAATAGCAACCACAAGATTATTGTTGTGTGCAACACAGTTAACAGAGCACAACTGATCTACTCAGAAATTAAGAAAATCAGCAAAATTCCGATTTTCTTGCTACATTCTCGATTTCTCGAAAAGGATAGAAAGAAAATTTTAGAAGAGATGAAAAAGATATTCAAAGAAAAAGGCACAAGTTGCTGCCTAGTCGCCACACAAGTATGTGAGGTTGGCCTAGATATCTCCTGCGATGTAATGCTTACCGAACTAGCGACGCCTGATGCTTTAATTCAAAGGATAGGGAGATGTGCGAGGGATGGAGGTAGGGGAGAAGTATACGTATTCGATGTGAAGAATCCGGCTCCATATAAAAGAGAAATCATTAACGCTACAAGACATTACATTAAAGAAAATTTGAACGGAAGAGAAGTAAAGTGGGAAGAGGAATTAAAAATGGTGAATTCATTGCTAAGCGATGAGTTTACTAGACTGATGTACGATAAAAATAGAAGATGTGCCCTCTTAAGAAGTTTGGGCGATGCTGCTTTCAAAGGAGAGAGAAAGGGAGTTGAAAAAACTATTAGAGAAATTTTGAATGTAAATCTGACTATTCATGATGCACCTGAAAAGCTTTCCTATGATGAAATCCGTTGCATGCCTTGGCTTTCGATAGATATAAGAACTTTAGAAAGCTTTATCAGTAAACACGCCCCCAAGATTTGGGAGATAGAATTTTACGATAACGAGGAGAAGCGAGAGTTTATACCGAACATAATATCAGATAAGAAAGTGCATCCCCATTGTTGGTATGTTATAGATCCATCTTATGCAAATTATAGCTTGGAACTGGGCTTAAAGTTAGGAAATGCCGGGCAAAAAATGGAACCTATCCCCAGAGAGACAATAGAGCACAAAAAACCACGGTATTATGAGGAAACATGGGTTGAGCATGCGATTAAATGTATTAACGAGTTTGAGTCTCTTGGAAGGAATGAGAAATATGCAATTGAGTTGTTGAGTCGAGTTTTAGAATATGATGTTGAAAAAATTGTTGCTTTTTGTGTGGGTTTGCACGATATCGGCAAACTGAATTATAGATGGCAAAAAGCAGTTGGAGCAGAGGAAGAACCATTAGCTCATACTTGCTCGACCTCTGGTCTTCCTCCTCACGCTGGAATTGCTTCACATTCACTGAGAGAAATTATCAATGAACTTCTTCCTATTCGAGAACTTGGGATTGCGTTCAGATTGGCGATGGCCCACCATCACTACACCCGAGCAGAACGTATTCCGGAATATGAATTCATACCAAATTGGGAAAAGTACGTTGGTGAAGTGTTGAAAAAATTGGAGAAATACGGACTAAAAGTAGATGTTAATAAAATCATCCCCTCTTCGTCGGGAGAAACACGATCTCCGGAAAGTTTTCCTAATATTGAGAATATACTTAAATACATGGCATATTCAATTACTTCTAGAATTATACGGATTTGCGATAGGGGGGCATTGGGTGGCTGGTGAGTTTTTCGTAAATAAAACTAGTTTAGAAATGTTTGATACTTTTAGAGCGTATGGGCTAGCTCTTGCAATAAAAGGTCTTAGCCGCCTTGGAGATGTGGAAATCGAAGATTGTGGTCCAACGTTTGTTATAAAATTTAAAGGTGAAGTTCCACAATCTCCAGACTCGGCGATATTTGCAGATTGTGAAGGGTGGCAGAGGATTTTCAGAACATTTAGGGAAAGGAAAGATGCTAAGAAAAAAAATCCGAAAGATGAAGTGAAGGAAATACTGGAAAAGTACTTCAAAGAAATTTTGGAGATGCATCGAAATCCAGAGTTTATGCCAGAAATTGATGAAAGAGTTGAAAATGGTATGACGCTTTACCAGTCTATTGATGTGTCAGCGGCAAAGGGGTTTAGGGAAAAGAAATTGGGTAAAACTTACCACGAAGGAACACAGTTGAAAGTGGATAAGTACTCATGGGCAATTGCTTGCTTAGGGGCTGCTCATTTTGGATGTTGGCAGGAGGGCGCAGATTTTATTACTTCTTTAGTACCACACCCCTTTAAGGTGTTGGTTCTTTCACATAGGCAGGTTTATAGTGATCTTCTGCAAGAGAAATTATGCCGCATCTCGAGTAGTGTAACTTTAGCGCATTATGCCGTAAAGCTTATGAGATTGCTTGAAGAACGCCGAATCTCCGAGGAAGTGGTCTATGATTCTATCGTTTTCAACATTATGCGCAAAACCGGACAACAGCCGAAACCAGCTGGCGGGGGTAGATACGAACTGGAGTTTCTAAAAAGCATAGCAAGTGAGGAAAAGGGAAGAGATGCGCTCAAGACGATGGACGAAGTTTTCAATATGGGATTTGTAAAAGGAATAAAGCAGGACATGGCTTCGGCACTGGCGGACTTTATTTTACATCCGACTCTGGAAAATTTACAAAGATACGAAGATCTCCACCTTCGAGCACATTTAAAAAGGGAGAAAGTCCCATATTGGAATGAGAGATCATGGACAGAGGTGATGAAACATGTCCAAACTGTATGAAGTGTTTGAAAATCCTGCCGTAAAAAGCTTTGGCATGGCTTTACGACTTAGTGTAAGGGAGTGCGAAGATTATGCATCATTGGTAGAGCTAGAGCATATAGAGGACATACAACAATTTGTGATTGCTCTGAAAAAATTTCTAAGAAGATACGACAGTGGAGCTAGGCGTTACGAACGTGAGCATCCTGGGAAGTACGCTTTCAGGCCTACAGAAAAGGATTTGGATAACTTGGTTAGACTTGCAGAGGAAAATGGTGTAGACGTGATATGTGCTGCACTAGTAGCACACGCATTAGTAAAACCCGAAAAGGAGGAAGGATAATGGTTTATGAAATCGGGATCCTGGGAAGAGTTAAGATAGATGCACATTCCCTCAATAATGAAGGTGCTATTGGAAATGTGACAGAACCTAGGACTGTTGTTCTTTCTGATGGCAGCAAAACCGATGGTATAAGTGGAGAAATGCTAAAACACATCCATGTTGAAGCAGTGTGGCAATTGGCTAGAGAAAAAGAGCTAGAGCTCTGCTCTCCTTGTCAGAAGCTTAATCCAATGAAAGCTGACGGAAATGCCAAAGTAAAAAAGCAAGCAGAAGCAAGCAAGGCGTTAAATGAGGCATTGAAATGTACTATATGTGATATCCACGGCTTCTTGGTGCAAGAACTTGCACTAAGTAGAAAGTCGACGGTGGAGTTCGGTTGGGCTTTAGCACTTCCAGAGCAATTCCACCGAGATATACATGTACATTCAAGAGTTGCTCCTGGGGAGAAAAAAAGACGAGCTAAAGAAGGAGAAGAAGAGGGTACCGTGCAAATGTTGTACAATAGACCTACACGTTCTGGAGTATACGCGTTTGTATCGGTATTTCAGCCGTGGAGACTCGGGTTAAATGAGATCGATTATAGTTATGCGATTGATGAGAACGTTAGGAAGAGTAGATACCGTTTGGCTTTGGATGCATATAAGGCGATGATGCTAAGACTCGAGGGGGCGATGACTACTACAAGATTGCCGCATCTTGGAGTATGTGAAGGAGTAATTGTACGTTCAGACAATGCTATGCCAGTACCCGTTCTGAGTCCATTAACTCAAGACTACGTTAGCCAACTCGAATCCATTGCGAAGCGAGTAGAATGTAAAGTAGAAAAATTCAGCAATTTAGATGAACTACTACAAAAACTTGACAACTTAAAAAGAGAGGAAGTATACAAACTCAAGGGAGCACAGTAGAGATGTGGGTAAGAGCAAAATATGTATTTGGCGCCACTTTTTCATATAGAATTCCAGGCTTTTCCTCTTCATATGCTGCAGCTGCGCCGATACCAAGCCCATCTACTGTAAAGCTTGCTCTTGTAGCTACTGCCATTGAAAAAAGTGGTAATGTCGAGGTTGGCAAAAATTTATTTGAAAGCTTGAAAACAGCGAAAGTAGTCATCGAACTACCAGAAAAAATTGCAGTTTTCAAAAGTTTCATAAAACGTTTAAAGCAAAAAAGAGGAGGCAAGGGATTCGATCGTACCTTTGGGATAAGAGAATACGTCTTATACAGCGGTCCTTTGACAATCTTCGTTAATACATCAAACAAAGTGATTATGGAAAGCCTAAAAGCTGTACGATATTTTGGAACTTCGGATTCTCTATGCACAAATGTGGAGTGTGATTATTATGAGCCCGCTTGGGATAAGGTGCCAAGACCATATTCCCCAGAAGAAAAAATGGAAGGAGTGATTTTTTTGCTCACAGATTTTACAAAAGAAGCTACATTCGACGCAGTAAACCCGTATTCCAAAGTTTCATTAAAAGGTGGCGAGCACATAGTCAAGCAACCCTACATATTCCCACTTAGAGTTATTGAAAAAAAGAAAACCTACACAATTTACGAGCTAAGACCCTTTTCCGTTACTTAGCCTGAGTTATGTTGACATTCATTGTTAATCCCCGAAAAGCTCTAACTCGCGTTATTCTTTAGCGAATAAGTCTAAAAAGCCCATACCGAAGGAGGATTTGGCTCCAGCTCCCAAAACCTTTCCAACTCCAAGCAGCCATCTCCCTGTCTCGTCCAGCTTCTCGAACTCGTAATCAGCTATTCCCGTCCAGCAATGCCAAAATTCTCTCTTTCCAGTTCTTTGAGAAACGCCAACTAGGCGATGGTAACGTTGCATCACTGGCTTCACTTTCCCCTCACACATAAAATCTCCAACCTTTTCCCCGCTTCCATATTCATTAACAAACCTCACTAAACGTTGGTGAATGAGCTTCAGCAGATGCTGCGGAGGGGGCGGAAAACCGAGAGGAAGCTGGATCGGGGTGTAGAAATTTACTCTTACTCTTCTCCCTTCAAAAGGTTGAAGTTTCTTGACGTCAATTTCCTTAAGCCGAGAAGGATAGATAGCTCCTTCCTCGTAAACTGTCTCCCCAGAGAAGGCACACTTGGCTTCAGCGACCTCAAACTTGTTCAGTCCTATATGTCTTCTATCACCCAATCCATAGCTTCCAAACTGCCGGAGGGAAAGCAAAACGTGTGGAAGATATCGCGAATATTCTCCGAGGAGAAGTAGTTTGACCTCAATTTCTGCTCCTTCTTTGAAATCCATAGGCTCTCCAAAGAATGGAGGAATGAAGATGATGGGACGTGGTGGGGGACTTTTTCCTTTTTTTGCATATGGATTCTCATAAGCTGCGTAGAATAGACAATTCTCCCTAAACTTACAATCTTCACACTCATGCATGGGTCGGTAACAAACGATCTTCCTCAGATGTATTCCAAATCCACCTCTAAAAGCGGATCCCATCCAGTAAGGTAAACTAGTGGGCCTTTGAAAGCGAAGCCGTAAGATCAAGGAAGTTAACTTCAGCACCAAGAAAAAAGAGAGGGGAAGTAGAAAAAAGGTTTTGGGATAGCGGTTCGGAGGTCTATCCTCTTCACAAATATCTCCTTGGAAATTAAGAGGAAAATTCCTCAAATTTTTATGACATCCTCGGCCTTCTCCTTTCGCAGACTTTTCCTCCGCCATATAATCCTAATCTCATGAAAGTTTTCCAAAGTAGAAGTCCCATAGGTGTTATCTCCAACTCATCTCTCTTTCGCTCTATCCATCCAAGTCTTTCCGCTTCAGAAATCACATCCTTTGGGAATTCTCTTTCTAATTGTAGCAGGTGTGCTTTCATATTTCTACACATGTGATTCATTAATCTTTGGAATTTCTCTTTCCTTCTCAGCCGAACCGGCATAGCGGGGAGCCTTACCACCTCCCTAAAGGATTCATGAATATACAAGACTGGAGCTCCGATCCCAGGCAAGTTGGAAGCCAAAAGCGCTATAGCAGTTTCAGGTTTGAATCCACCAGTTGCGTGGACGTAAACTGTGTCGTTTTGGAGATAATGCGCCCTTATCAATTCTACAACCTTTTCAAAAAGTTTGGCCAATCCATGACGGAAGTTCTTTGGATCTCCGAGCCCGCTGATTTCCACCGATTCCACGTAAATTCTCAATTTTAGTTGAGACAAAAAACTTTGAAGAATCTTTGCGCAGAGTCTCCCTTCCTCTGTGTCAGAGTGTAGCAGATACACGTAGTGCTGTTTGTCTTTCTTTTCCTCCAAGAGGGGAAGAAGTGTGTTCAATTCGGCACTGGCTTTTCTAGGATCTCGTTTGACAAAAGAGAGAAGTTCCCCCTCTGAGGGCTCTTTTCCTATTTCCCTTCTCACATTAGCTAGTAGGGAGGTTCCTGTGGTCACTATGTGGGCATTTATCGTCAACATTTTTTATCTACCAAGAGGGTTATTAAAGATTGAGTTTAAACAATGCGATCCATCCTGATATCCAGCTGGGGAAAGCCTTGGAGAACAGGGGGAGAATTCAGTTGGGAGAAGGTGGAATACAGGCTGAAGGAAATCTCAAAGACCTCTAGGAGTTCTCTCCCCGTCCTCGTCGAACACACCAAACC
>JAWCDI010000024.1:0-8575 GCA_044343505.1 Candidatus Aenigmatarchaeota archaeon
CCTAATTAACTTTTCTATCTGCTTTTTCTTCTTTCGTATTACATTTTCAAGAGTGATTCGATTTATACTGCTAATTGCCTTACAATAATCATCTAACCTTTCTACAGTTGCACAATCTCCCACTTCATATCTTATCAACGGAAAAGCAAAGTTTCCTAAAGTTGTTAGAAGCACTCGTCCCCTTTCATTTTCGTCAACTTGTTCATTTTTTTCATCGACAATTTCAAGAAACACTAATTCGTTTGGTAAAGTGTAGAAATTTTTTTCTTTTTCGTATGCAATCACTCCATGTTCTACACATCCGTAAAAATCAATTATTTTTGTGTGTGTTTGCTCCTCGACGAAATACCGAACTGAATCAAAAAGAATTTCACCTTGGGTGAAAATTTTATAAAATTTACCAGTGAGAGTTACATTCTGTAATTTACTTTCAAGGATTAAAAATAGAAGTGAAGTAGGGAAATAAGAAAGGTAGGCTTTATTAAATTTAGATATTATAAGGAGTTGTTTTGATTCATTTAGAGAAGAATCTACCCATACTTTTCTGTAAATACCAAGCTTTTGAAAAAAGTATCTCTCTGGAGAAAATGGATCGTAATGAATCAGTATTTTTGTCAAATTATAGCCAGCATTAATTAAAGATTTCAAATAGGAGAAATTCATTTGCCAATAAAACAACGGATTATAAAATATTTTTACTGGTTTACCACTTGTGCCACTTGTTAACCTGAACTTTAAGTTATAATTTTTATAATCGACAGATAAAAAACTCTCCCAATTTTTTTCTAAGTCTTTTCTACTAATCTGAGGTATTTCTTCCCATTTCTTATTTTCATATAAACTCTTTCTCTCATGATAAAAAGGTACTTTTTTAATAGCATAGTTCAAAATGGCTTTTGCTCTTTTTAATAAGTTGTTGACCATAAATAGTCTTAAATTAATCGTAAATATAAAGAAAAATTATGAGAGACAAAAGCTTAGTGATTTTATCGTTTCTTCTCTTTTCTTCTTTATTTTTAGTTTATTCTTTTGTTCCCATTTATGAAAAAGAAGATGATAGTTTTAGGAATATATTAACGGGGGGAAATAAATATTGGCATGAGGGAATCTCACCACTAACATTTGCATATTTTAACCACTATTTAAAAAATAGAAATTTTGGTTTGATGGAGAATACAACAATAGATGAAAAATACAAAACTAATGTTACTCAATATGTTGATGTTATATGCATAAAAGGATTGTGCTATCCAACTTTTTACAATTATGGCCTTCATGCATTCTTCGAATTTTCATTTTGGTTTAACAAAATTTTTCAATTGAATCCTTTATCGTATCTTTTGATAACAAACATTATAATTTATGCGTTTTCAGTTGTAGTTTTGTTCGCGATTTTGAATAGAATTAATAAAGATAAAATTCTCATGAATTTTGCATTATCTTTACTAGTAGGGCTTGGAACCTCTTTCATTATATACAGCAAATATTTGTTTTTACATAATTCTTTTCAAACATTTACTTTCGCAATATTTTTGTTTTCGTTTTTACTTTTTGAAGAAAGAAAAACAAAATTAAGATTTCTTTTTCTACTGTTAAGTTCAATATCTTTTATCATTTTTTACCAAGCATTGCCAGCAATGTTGATTGCAGTATTTTTAATTTTATGGTTTTTAATTTTTAACTATAAAAAAGTAAAAAAGTTCATTTTGTTCAATTTTGTTGCAATTTTTGTTCTGATAACATTTCTTGAGTTAAATGTTTTTTTAAATTATCTTAACTTACTCTCAAAGAATGAGAAAACTCTTGTTCAAGAAACCAATTTGTTTTACAATTTATATGATCAAACTTTTTTTGCCATAGATATTAAACCTGTTTCGTTTTCATATTCCATTACAAACAATTTAGGTAATGCTATTTTTTTAAAGATTTATCCTATCTTTGGATACTTTTTTGGACCGAAGGGAATTTTTGTTAATTCACCCTTCCTCCTTTTTTCATTTTTTGGAATAGCCTTTTCTAAAAATAAAATAAAATTGAAATTGCTTTTATTGTTGGCTTTCTTAGTTTTGTTTGTAGCTTATGTTAATCCTGATTATGAAGGTGGATTTTCTCCTAGATATGTTAGGCATGCAAAACCAGTAATTATACTTCTTACAATCTTTTTAGCAGATTATCTTGGAAAAGAGAAGAAGAAACTAATCTTGTCAATTTTTATATTTTTAGCTTTAATTTCAGTTACAAATTCTATATCAATTGCGATTAGGTCAGATTGGAATTACATAAAAATTACAGATTTAGTTTCTTATGATGCAGTTATATGGCCATGGTTACCTATAAAGCAAGAGGACATAGTTTTAGATTTAAAAAAAGTTTCAGAGCAGGCAAAGTGGATTTTAAACTGGGAAGATGGTTGCAATCCACCTTCTACCGAGCCTCGTTTTTCTTCATTTGGTTTAGAGTTGGGTCCTTGCCAATGTACATTCAAGAATACTGCCTCAAGAAAGATTGAAATACCAAAACATATAAATTATATTGGAATTAGAGCATGTAGTAGATTTTCAGGGGGGGATGGTATAATTCTTCGAATATCAATAGATGATAAAAATTACTCTTACTATCTGGAGAGTAGCAAATGTGAAGATATTTATATCAATGTGAATGAATTTGCAGACAGTAAACTTCACACAGTAAGTTTTTCCTCAGAGAGAAATGGTGTATGTGATTATGAAGTTTTAGTTGTTGAAAAATTAAACTTATTGAAAGAGGTAAATATAACACAAGAATTAAATCTAGTTAAAAAACCCTGGGTGTGGGAAGTATATAGCCCTTGCAGTTTATATTGGTTAAATGGATCTATAGTGACCAATAAATGCTATTGTACTCAATCTTCATATGCATTTTCAACTATAAAATTTGAAAAAGAGTTTCCTTTCCTAAATTTAGAAGTATGTGCTGATGAAGGGGGTAATGATGGAGTATTAGGTAAGATAATACTAAATGATAAAACTTATGATTTTTTCATCCCCTCTAACTTTTGTGTAAATAGAAGCATATTTGTTGATATAATGGAAGATAAAATAAATTTAACTTTGACATCTGAAATTTATGGATATTGTAACAAGGAAAGACTACTTTGGAAAAGAGTTATGTTTGAAAGAGAACCAAGTGAAACAATTGAAAAAGATAAAAATACGTATGACTTGGCAAGTAAGGAAGAGCAGTTAAAATGGGAATTAAACTTCCCAAAAATATGTAAACCACCAATTACAGAGCCTAGATTCTCAGAGGTTGGTATTGAGACAGGACCATGTGCCTGCAACTTTATAAATAATGCGAGTAGAAAAATAACATTGCCTGAAGATTTAAATGCCTTAAGAATTGAAGTATGTAGCAAATCTGCAGGAGGTGATGGAATTTCAACTTATGTATATCTTGATGATAAGGAAGTAGTAAAATCAAAAATAGAGGCAACTACTTGTAAAAACATTATAGTAGACATCTCTAAGTTTGCTGATAATAAAGAGCATGTTTTAACACTAGAGTCAAAGAGATATAAAAATTGTTTTGATGAAGTGGCAATATGGAAGAAAATAGAATTGGTTAAGTGGGATGAACAATTTCCATTATATGAATTTGATGTTTCAAATGAAGTTGAGAAGTGGGGCTCAAGTAGCGAAGTCTGTCCAGCAGATTTTACGTATGAAGGTATAATAACAGATGTTTGTGGATGTCTTTACCCAGCACAAGCCAATTATTACATCAAGTTAGAAGAAGAGAAGAATGTAAAATTGAAGATTAAAGCATGTGCATACTTTGCTGGAGGAGATGGTGTAATTGGTGAAGTATCCATTGATAATAACTTAGTCAAACAAATATTTATAAAAACTAATGGCTGTACTTCAATTGAAGAAAGTATAAATCTCAAAAAAGGGGTTCATACACTTAAATTGCAACCAAAAATTTATGGGGTTTGTAATGCTGAAATTATAAAATGGAAGGAAGTTACAATAGCGTGAATATATGATAGTACCGATTCTTTTATTCGTTCAAGTGTTTTTATTGCCAGGGTTAGTTGTATACTTCAACAGAGAAAAAGAAATGGTAAGATTAATTACAAAAATAATAGTATCCTCAATTTCGATAAGTATATTTTCTTTTTCTACTGTACTTTTACTCCGTAACATGATTGATTCGAATCTTCTTATTTTTGGCCTAATTTTTTCAATAATAATTTCTTTGTTGCTTAGGTACTTGATAAGAAAAGATAAAGAGAAAATTTCATCTAAAAATATAAAATTTAGTTTGTGGTTTTTTTTGTTATTTGTTATTTGTTTTACAGTAAATATTGCCTTATTTTTTCACCACAAATCTATAGTTGGTGCTGACATAGGTAGGTTTGGTATAATTTCTCATGCTCTTTTCCTTAAAGGAAAATTTGAAACAGATCTAACTCCCTATGATATGGCTAAAGATTTTTTCTATTTTCCTGGAACAATTCTACTATCACCATTGTTTGAAATAGTTGGAATAAATCCGATTGCATTTTTATCATTTTTGACTTTCTTTTTTTCATCGCTTTATGGTTTGCCTGTTTATTTAATTACAAAAAAATTATTTAATGATGATATTGCTATTTCTTCTTTCCTTTTTTCTTCTTTCCTCTTCAACCCTGTTATAAACATAGGCTTTTTTGGGGTTTTTCCTTATGCAATTGCAATCTTCTTTCTTCTTTCTTTTATTTATTTTTTTCTAGAAAATGAAAAAGATAGCCTAATTCTTTACTCCTGCCTCATAGATGTAGTGTGTTTTCATGCTTATTTACTCATCTTACTTTTTCCATTTCTTATAGCTGCAGTTATATTGAAGTGGTCACTCTTTTCTTTTTTATTTGAAAAGAAATTTTGGAAGTTCTCACCAATTTTTCTTTTGTTTCTTTTTCCCTATTTTTTAAAAACACATGGCGGATTATTTATACCATTTGAATGGGAAAAAAAGCTTGACATTTTTATGTTTTCTACTTTCAACAGAAATCTTTCGCTGGAAAAAGTGATTCAATATATCTTATTTTCATCACCTGTAGGCTTTAATTTCAGTATATTTCTTGTCGTTGGATTAATTCTTTTTATATTTTCAATGATTAGATATCATAAAAATTTTAAATTTGGCACCCAATTTTTAACACTCAGCTTTTTACTGAGTTTTGTTATGCTTTTCGTTCTTTTTAATGATATGAATTTTGCAAGAAGTATATGGATAAATTGGTTTTTTTACTCTATTGGTTTTGGGTTAATATTTTCAGACAAAATATTAAATCTATTTATTTTGTTTTTAATTGCTCTTACTACATTATCACCTTCTGTTTTCTCTTACTTTAATTTATATCCAACGTATAACCAAGGTCAAATCCCTTGGATCGTTTGGAATAGTTTTTATGATGCTATAAACTTCATAAAACATAACACACAACTTAATTCTACTTTTCTGATCGATGGTGGTGGTGCAGGCTGTACAGGTGCCAGTGCTTCTTATGGAGAAAGGATATTTCCGTTAACATCCAGGAAAATATTTTACTTTTCTGACTATTGTTGGGCTAATTATGATAAAGAAGAATACAGAAAAAGAGTTGAACTTTACAGAAAAATTTCAATAAATCCAAATAATCTAGAAATAATTAACATGTTAAAGCAAAAATATGGTATTACGCATATATTCATCGGGCCTACTGATGTTGGCCTTAACAAAAATCTTTTTAATAATTCAACTTTTTATAAGTTAATTTATGAAAACAAGGATTTCAGAATTTTTAAAATCTTATAAAAATTCTTTTTTCATTTTTTCCATTCTCTTATTCTTTTCCATTTTCCTATACCTAAAATTAGTTTCTAAATCTAAAATTGATGTCGATTGTAAAAAAATAGTGGAAGACGACTTCCTATGTGAGTTTAATTGTTCAATTAAAACAGAAAAATGTGGCCAATTTATTGGTAGGATTGTGGTAACACACTCTGGATGGGCAGCAATATATGATGAAAATTTTAACTTTACCTGTAGCTCATTTTTAATTGTGGGTTTGCCAAAGAGAAATTATAATTATGTCGCGAGGATTGGAATATATGACGGAAAAAATTTTGAGTCAACAGAAAAAACTGTTTTCTGCTGATATTTTAATTTTTTTTGTGTTGTTTTCTTTTTTGCTTCTAAGAATTATCTTTTTTTCACCAGTATTTTCTGATGAAACAATTTACATAAATATGGCAAAAGCTTTAAGGGAAGGATTGTTGCCATACAGAGATTTTTTTTATGCACATCCCCCGGTTCAGCTTCTTTTGTTGGCACCTATTGCTTTTACAAACAGTTTTATAGTTGTGAAAATTTTTATTTCAATCGTTGGGGTAGTATGTATCATTTTTACTTACTTAATAGCAAAAGAATTATTTGGTGAAAAACCAGCTTTAATGACATCTTTAGCTTTTTTATTTTTCCCGGGCTTTCTAATCTTTGGAAACTTAGCGATGGGGACTTTTGAAACTTTGCTTTTCTTCTTACCGGCCTTTTATTTTTTATTACATAAAAAAACATTTTTGTCTAATGTTTTTTTAACTTTGGCAATCTTTACACGTTATTTAACAATTCTTTTATTCCCGTTATTGATAGTTTATATCATAAAGTATCAAAGAAAAGAATTGCATCGATTTCTTTCTTTTTTTATTTTGATGAATTTGCTTGTTTTTTTATTTCTTTACATTTCATTTAGATTCAAATTCATCAACTTTACTCTTCTTTACCATTTTCAAACCAACATAAGAGTTGCATCACAACCACCAAATTTAATTTGGCAATATCTTTCTTTAGGTTTCTTTTCAGCTTCTATTTCACTAATAACTTTAATTCACAGTCAATTTGAAAAAAATTATAAATTATTTTTATTTTCTCTCTATCCTTTAATTTATGATTCGAGTGTCTTGCTAATTCTCAAACAAGTAACTTATCATTACTTTGCTTTTGTGTTACCCTTCATCTTTATTGCTTTTGGTGAAGTGGTTGTAAAGTCGAAATTTTGTGTAGTGAAACTTTCTTTATTTTTGATTCTATTGCTATCAATATTAACAAATTTGCATAGCCTGAGTTTTTATTTCGACAAAAATAAAAATTTGGTTTTGAAAGAGCTTCTAGAATACACTTTTAGATTTACTGAAAAGGATGATTTAATTTTTGGTTCAGCTATTCCAACAAACTATTTGTCTTTTGTCGCAAATCGAAAAATTGTAGGAAATTATTTTGACTCAGATTTAAAACATATAAACTTTGAAGGTAAAGAGAAAGTTATAAATGAAGTTAGAACTGCTAAACCGAAGTTAATTATTGCCGATAAGGCTCATGAGGATTTCTATCGTTTTTTTTATGAAGATTACGAAATAGTGAAAGAATGGGAAAATCCCGGATATTACCATTTGGTATTGATGAAGAAAAAGTAAATTTATATAGAGGCAATAACAAATGAATTTTATGAGAAAAGGGCAGAATGGATATAAAATAAGTAAAAACATATTTTATATCTTCTGCCCTCCTATTTTCTATTTCGCTTATTACTTTGGTTTTCATCGATTTCTTTTTCAAGTTTTTATAACAAAACCGTTAACATTGATTTTATTGCCAAATTGGTTTTTAACATGCTTTCTATTTTTAAGGGGGAAAATAGGAAATGTTAAAATAACAAGGAATATCAAGGAAAAAACTTTATTTTATTCCTTCCTCGTAACTTTTATAATTCTTCATTTTGCTTTCCTCTTACCGAATGTACCAATAATTCTTGCTCAGACTACAACCACTACCACCCCATCTTGCAAATACTCATGCGACCCTTGTACAGCAGCTTCAGAGTGTTGTAGTTATTATTCTTCCGGGAATTATTGTTATTATTCTCCAAGTTGTGGAAATTATCCTTGTGATGGTACAATAAAAGCTTGTATGCATCAGGCTTGTGAAATAGATGTTTGCAGAGAAGGGTCTTCAACTTTAACAATAGGAAGAAGTTGCTCTGCAAGCGGGTGCTCAGGAGGAACTACTTATACTTGTGATTCTTCTCATTGCGGAGAAGCTAGATCTTGTGGTGGAACTACTTATTACTGTGTTTACGATTCAGGATGGAAGTGGAGAACCAGCATACCTTCAGGCTTTTGTTGCTCAAATAGTGATTGCTCTGGTTCAAAGATTTGCTCTAATTATAGATGTGTTTGTCCTTCTGGAGGATGTGAGGATTACCAAGGATATTGTGTAAGCAGTGAAAGCTTTGGACACCAAGATACTCCTCAATTGGGCGAAAGATGCCCGTGGGAATACTGTCTGAATGGAGTTTGGTACAATTGTAATTGTATGTGTACTAGTGACTTATGCCCTCCTTTTGGAGTATATTATGGTGCTCAACAGGGGACTGAGGCTTGTGTGAATGGAGCTTGTTGTGCAGGCGGTGCTCCTACGTGTATATGCATAACTTGTGATTCAGATTCAGATTGTCCTGCTTGCTCTAATGGAGCAGTTCCAAGATGTGTATACGGGAGATGTATATGTGAAAATA
>JAWCDI010000025.1:0-8419 GCA_044343505.1 Candidatus Aenigmatarchaeota archaeon
TCAAATGTATATCAATTTTTAGTAGCTACGATCGCTAAAATATCAGTCCAAACAAAACTCGTACTCCATGTGACAGATTTCGAGGAGTTTTTTGTTTTCAAAAATATTAAATCACCTGTTGGGATAATAAAATCTATTTTTAAGACTATAGTAGTAAAGCTCTTTCCATTAATTTCAGATGGTATAACAATAATTTCCCCAAACCTTAAAGAATACGTTCTTAAAACAAAGGCAAAGAAAAAACATTTGATACATATTTTATTGCCTTATACACCAAAAAATTACTTTAGTGTGTCTAAGAAATATATGAAAAAACTTAAAAAAGATAAGTTCTGGTTTTTGTTTTTTGGCTCTATTTCAAAATTTCAAGGCATAGAAGAAATCATAAAATCATTTTTAAAAGCTGATATTAAGAATACACAGTTAATAATTATAGGTGAAGGTCCGTTAAAAAATCATTTGGAAGCTAAATATAAGCATAATAAAAATATAATTTTCCTAAAAAGTTTAAATAGGAAAGAACTATTTTGTTTTTGTAAATTATCAGATTGTATTTTATGTTATTTTCCTTTTGAAGCAATAAACGAATTGAGGCTACCGGCAAAATTAAGAGAATCCATGTTCTTCGGAAAGCCTATAATAACAACTAATATAGGTTTCTGTAAATTACTCTCTAACACTGCTGTACTAAAGGTCAGATTTAATGAAAAGGCCTTGACTGAGGCTATGAGGAAAGTTTATTATAATAAGAGTTTGAGACAAAGGTTATCACAAGAAATAAAGAAAGAATTCAAAAAATGGTTTCAGAATGAAAATAATATTTACAACCTGCTTTTATTTTATGAAATAATTTCAACAAATTTCTATCACGTTTTTAAAAACTCTCTTAAGAATTTATGAAGTAAAAAGTTTATAGAACTGGATAGGTTTTCTACAATTATGCTGAAGATAATACAAACATTAACAATATGTATAATGAATTTTGGCTTTCACAAATTCTTTTTAAGAATTTAAAATAAAAATATAAAGCAAGATATTCTAGATTATGGAGCCCCATGTCAACAACAAGAAAAATGGTATCAAACACTTTTTACATGTTTTTGAATACACTATCAGCTATGATACTGAGCTTGATTTATTTCATAATAGCAGGCAAATTCTTAACACCTTCCGAGTATGGTATAGCAAATTCTATAATACAATTCTCAGCCCTTATAACTACATTTTCTACTTTAGGTTTAGTTAATGCTTCTCTCAAGTTAATTTCAGAATATTATGAAACCAGAAAAATGAAAAAAATTTATGGATGTATAAAATATTGTTTTAAGATATTGTTAATAGTTAATATTTTCGTTTCGATATTCATACTCTTCTTTTCACCACAATTAGCAAACTACATATTTAGAGATAAAACTCTTGTTTCAACTTTTATTATTTCATCTTTAATAATTTTTTCATATTCTATAACAACTTACTTTGCTTCAGTTATCTATGGTTTGGGGAAAGTTAAAATTTATTTTTTAACAGAATTTTTAATCAATCTTACAAAACTAATTCTAGCAGTTATCTTGATAATATATTTCAAACTAGGATTTTTTGGACCAGTTATAGGCTATCTACTTGGATTAATTTTTTCTGCTATCATTAGATTTAAACAAATTGAGTTTAAGAATGAAGATCGAGTAGATAAGAAAGCCGTATGGAATTACGCTTTACCAGCATTAGTTAACACAACTAGTAGCGCAATATTAATAACAACCCCACCAATTATTTTATCTTCATTTTCTTCGACAACGGAAGCAGGAATTTTCTCATTAGTTAGTGCTTTAACATCTTTACTTTTGTTAACTCCAACAGTACTTTACACGGCAAGCTTCCCAATATTTTCAGGAATGTATGGTAAAAAAAGTTATAAAGGAATAGAAAAACTTTTAAGGATAGTTTTGAGATACGTTTTTTTAGCTTCAATACCCATTTCTTTGATTTTCATTTTTTATCCAGAATTCATAATAAGATTAATAGCAAAACCTTCTTACCTTCCAGGATCTAAAACTTTATCTCTTTTTGGGATTGTTGGGTTAATTTGGGGTATTGGTAATTTGCTTTTAAACACTTTGTATGCTTTAGGTAAACCAAAACTTACAAGAAATATAATGATTCCAACTTTAGCAATATACATGATTTTTGCAATACCACTTTCTATTTCCTATGGTGCTTTTGGAATGGCTTTAACATATCTTTTAGCAACAACAATTCTTTTTGTTTTATCTTTAATTTTCATTAAAAAATTTTATAAACTAAGCTTGAATTTTGGGCAAATTTTGAAAATATGTTTTTCGTCTTCAATTTGGTTAATAATAGTTGTGATCGGCAATTTCTTGAACAATTCAATTTACTCTTTCATAATTTCCAACATCTTTGGATTTTTTTGTTATTTCTTTTTGTTACTTGTTTTGAAATTTTTTGATATTGATGACTTAAAATTTTTAAATGAATTTGAAAAAATTTTTCCAAAAAATTTATTTTTTGTTTTTGAATTTTTTAAAAAAATAATAAAAAAATTTTCTGATAAATTTTAGTTTTGAATTTTTTATTTGTATTTGTTGTTTAAAATATATTATGCATAATGAGTACTATCGGTATGAGTACTTTAGGAATAACAAATATTTGAATAGATTAATACAAGATAAGAATTTCTATTTAGCAAAAAGTGAAGTTTTTTATAAAATATATTTTAAAAATTTAAAACTCAAAAATAAGAAAATTTTAGATTTTGGATGCGGTCTCGGTCAAGTAACTTATATGTTATGTGACACGGCAGAAGTTCATGGTTACGATATCAGCAAAATTGCACGAGATTTTTGCAGAAAGAATACAAAAATCAAAATTCTAAAAAAGCGAGATATTAAGAACAATTTTTATGATGTTATTGTTGTTTCACATGTGCTAGAGCACACACCTAAACCACTAGAAACTCTAACTATGTTAAGAAAAAAGTTAAAAAAGAACGGAATATTTTTGTTGATATTGCCTGTAGAAGACAATAAGCATCAATCACATGTTAATGATCACCATTTGTATTGCTGGAACTTCAGAACGATAACTAATCTTCTATATTTTTGTGGTTTTGAAATTATTTCAATCCGATTAGATTATGATTATGGTAGTACGAAATTTTTGTGGTTGAGTAGGCTTAGTTTAAATTTGTACCATGTTTTTATAAAACTTTTAAGCAAGTTAATGTGTAAACCCGGGGAGATGATAATAATTGCAAAACCTAGTATATAAATTACTACACCTTTTAAATATTATTTATGAAAATTTTGTTGTTAAACCCACCATTTTTACCTCGATACACAAGACCATCTCGCAGTCCATGTGTAGCGAAGGGAGGGACTTTCTACTACCCATATTTTTTGGCATATGCTTGTGGTGCCTTAGAAAAACATGGTTTTGAAGGTAAAACAAAGTTAGTGGACGCCGTTGCGAATAATTGGAATCATCAAGAAACGATAGAATTTGTGAAAAATTTAAAACCAGATTTGATTGTTATCGATACAAGCACACCAAGTATATACAATGACGTAGAAGTTGCAGAAAAAATTAAAGAACTCTTACCAAATTCTCACATAACTCTTGTTGGTACTCATCCAACAAGAGTTACTGAAGAAACGTTCAACTTATCAACTTCTATAGATTCTATTTGTAGAGGTGAATATGATTACACTTTAGTCGATTTAGCAAAAGCTTTAGAAGGAATTAAAAATATAAGTAGAGTTGATGGATTATCTTTCAGGGAAGATGGAACAATAGTCCACAATAAACCAAGAGAATTGATAAAAGATTTAGATACATTACCTTTTGTATCAAAAATTTACAAAAAACATTTTGGGATAGAGGGAATTAAAAAATATTTTTACGCTTCACTAAAACACCCACAAGTTACAATTTTGTCAGCAAGAGGTTGTCCTTACAATTGCAGTTTTTGTAACATACCATTCAAAGCATCCTATCGTGCGAGATCTCCGGAAAATTTTGTCGATGAGTTAGAATACATAAAAGAAGAATTACCGGAAGTGAAAGAGGTTATGATAGAAGACGACACTTTCCCAATTAGCAAGGAAAGAACGTTAGAAATTTGTAGATTGATAAAAGAACGAGGAATAAAGATATCTTGGTCTTGTAATGCTAGAGTTAATACCGATTTCGAAACCTTGAAAGCTATGAAAGAAGCCGGATGTAGACTCCTTTGTGTTGGGTTCGAATCACCTGTTAAAGAAATATTAGACAATGTACACAAAAGAACGAGTGCCGAAATGCAAGTTGAATTCATGGAAAATTGTAGGAAGATTGGAATATTAGTAAATGGTTGTTTCATCCTCGGTATGCCCGGTGATACTAAAGATACGATAAGAGAAACAATAGAATTTGCAAAAAAACTAAATCCAGATACTGCTCAATTTTATTCACTCTTCGCTTATCCCGGAACAGAACTTTGGCAGTGGGCAAAAGAAAACGGTTATTTAACTTCTGAAAGGTATGATGCATTATTAACAAAAGAAGGCTACCATAAAGGCAACGTTAATCTACCTGGTTTAAAGGCTGAAGAAGCGGATAAATTTTGTATGAAAGCTTTGAAAGAATTTTACCTTAGAAGAAATTACATAACCTATAAACTCAAACAAATTATCACGAATTTCGATGAGGCTAAAAGAACATTTATGTCAGCAAAAGTTTTTTTTAAACACATATTACCACAAACACAAGCAGCTTCACCATAAAAGATTTAATTCTAAATTCAAATTTTTTTTAGATGATTTCGATAGTCATACCTGCTTACAATGCAGAAAAAACCATAGCAAATACTATTAAAGCTTTGCTTAAACAAAATTATCCGAAAAAAGATTACGAGATAATAGTTGTTGATGATGGTTCAACAGATAATACAGTAAATGTTGTGAAAAAATTCAAGAAAGTAAGGTTGATAAAACAAAAACACAAAGGTCCAGCTGCGGCTAGAAATCTAGGGGCAAAAAAAGCTAAAGGAAGCATAATTCTCTTCACAGATTCCGATTGTGTGCCTGGAAAGAATTGGATTAAATTTATGATAGAACCCTTTAAAAATAAAGAAATAGTTGGTGTTTCGGGGACTTACAGAACTTTAAACAAAGAGAGCTCAATTGCAAGATTCATCGGTTATGAGATAGAGAGAAATCATGAAGTTATGAAGAAAAAGAAGTATATTGATTTTATCGGGAGCTATTCGGCTGCTTACAGAAAAAATATTTTCTTAAAATTTGGTGGTTTTGACGAAAACTTCCCAATCGCTTCTGGTGAAGACCCTGAATTATCTTTCAGAATTTCTAAAGCTGGATATAAAATGGTTTTTCAACCTAAAGCCTACGTATACCATAAACATCCAGATACTTTATGGAAATTTTTAAAGCAACAGTTTTGGCGAGGCTATTGGCGTGTTTTACTTTATAAAAAACATAGTGATAAAATGTTCAGACATGACTATACACCACTCACATTATATTTTGAGATAATGCTACTTGGTTTGGCATGTATCTCAATTTTGCTTGGAATTTTTAAATTTTTCCAGCTTTTTTACGGTTTTCTACTTTTATTCTTAACATTTTTGATGACTTTACCATTCTCTTTTAGAATATTCAAAAAAGATAAGGTAGTCGGAATTATGGCACCACTGATCATATTGTTAAGAAATTTTTCTGTCGGATTGGGTATAATTTTTGGCATGATAATATTTTTTAAGAAATATTAATATGTTAAAATAGTAATTTTCAATCTTTAACAATATACATTTTTCTATAAGCATTTATCAAACTTCTCAAATCAAATTTTTTCATGATTTTTAATATCTCATGATCAGAAACTCTTCTAATTTTTTGTATTTTCTCCCTTTCTTTGAGTATAGAAGGAATGTTGGCTATATTCCAACAAATTCCCTTCCATATGGCTAGTGTGTGTTTTGTAGAAGAAAATAGGTAAAAAATGCTTCTTAAAATTTCAAAGGAAATTGAAAAAGGTAAAGTTATTAATAAAGAAACAGATGAATAACATTCCAAAAGTGTGGAAATTTTGTTTTTTACAGAAAGAAATAATAAATTCGGTTTAATCGTTTTTAGGTTACTTGCTCCTCTTTTATGAAATACAATTGAAGAAGGAACCACTACTATTTTATAACCTAAGAGTCGTGCTTTCCAACTTGCTTCCAAATCTTCAGAATAGATGAAAAATTTTGGATTAAAAATTTCCATACCATTTCTTTTTAATTCTTCATAGATTTTCCTTCTTACAACAATTGTGGCACCATTCGCGTAAAAAATTTCTCTTGGGAGTTTAAACACATCTTCCGTACCTCTTTCGTCTTCATAAGCAAAACCAAAACAATCAATATAACAACCAAAACTATCAATTAGCTTTGGATTTTTGAATTGAAGTAGTTTGGCTTGAGCTATTCCAATATTTTCATGTTTTTTCAAATAATTTACTAATTCTTTCAACCAATTTTTATCGACTCTTATATCTGCATTCATAAAGACTAAAAATTCCCCACTTGCATGTTCAGCTCCTATATTACAACCTGCAGCATAACCTAGATTTTTCTCGTTTTTGATAACTTTCAATCTAATCTTTTTTTTAAATTTTCTAACAATTTCCAAACTTCTATCAGTTGATGCGTTATCTACAAAAATTACCTCAAAGTTATTATAATTTGTGTTAGAAATTGAATTCATAAGATCTTCTAGAAATCTCTCACCATTATGACTAGCTACTATCACAGAAACTAATGAATCTTTCATAATTCTATTATTAATGGATTAAAAATTTACAATTAATTTAAAATGAGTTCATATCAAAAATGGTATAGAAGCAAAGATAGCTTGTATAAAGATTAAAAATAAAACAATTTGAGGTTCGTTAAGATTAAATTTCATAGCTAGATGTGTTAAAGAGTATATTTTGTTGTATTTTGATTTAATTTTCCCATCTTTCTCCAAAATACCCAAGTCAGATGCAAAGAAACCCAAGTCAAGTTTAGAGTAAAATTTTAAAACACCTTGTATGAGGAAAGGTGTCATAACGATGAGTGTAGCTTTTTCCATGTCTCCAAGTATTGCACCACAAGCGACGACAGCACCTAGAGTATAAGTTAAACTATCACCGGAAAGAATCTTTGCTGGATAGAAATTATATTTCAGTAAAGCTAAAAGAGCACCTGCTGTTACAAAAAAAATCGTAGCAGCAACAAATCTACCATGGAAATAGGCATAGAAACCTAAGGCTGTTGTATAAACCAAACCCATACCAGCTTCCAAACCATTGAAGCCACCTAACATGTTAACCATGTTACTGGCCCCAACCACGCCAATTGGAACTATTAGTAAAGGATAAAAAATTCCAAAATCCACACTTCCAACTAAAGGTAGACTCATCGTTGTTTCACCAGCCATTATCGCGATCAACGGAATGGCAGCAGGTAAAGTTAACAAAGGTTTTTGCCACTTCTTTAACCCTCTCTTCCCTTCAATGAAACCAGAAAATTTCACTTGTTTAGAATTAAGATCATCGATAAAACCAGAGAACATGATTATTAAAATGCTTGTGAGGGCAGCGAAAAATTTCACAAGCTGAGATTCATCTTTCAAAAGAAAAACACTTAGAAAAATGTAGAGGAGTAAGCCACCAACAATACCTATAACTAAAGGAACACCAGCAGAAATTGGTACCAAAGGCTTACCTTTTTTATGGACATCTGTACTTGTTAGACCGATGAATTTAAAATATCTTATGATGTGAGGGGTTAAGAATAGGGTTATTAAAAAAGAAACAAATGTTGAAATTAACAATATCATTCTACCACTTTATTTCATAAATTATGTTTCCATCACATTGATACCCAGCTTGCCAGTATTGTCTACATTGCTCGAGAGAAGCACCATTCTCATAAACTTTAACAAAATACTCATGATTGGCTTCCAAAAATTCTACAAACTCTAAATCATAATTTTCTCCATAATGTTTGTTTTCTGGATCAATACTGAACTTTTGTATGAAAATATGGGTTATACTGTTCATTTTAGCTGCTTGTAAAGTTTTGTTAAGATCTTTACTTAAAGCTATGTCGGGTATCGTTCCAGTACCAACTGCATTTCTTTGACAATTGTAAATAGCACGATGTGCCCATATTGTATATAAACTTACATTCTCAGGAAGGTTTGTTTTTACCCAGTTACAAGCTTCAAAGAAAGTTGGTGAGAATTGTTTCACTCGAGCCATTACAGAAAGCTTGTTGGAAACATTCATATAACTCAATAGAAAAACAAAAAGAAAAACGATCAGACCAAGATATTTTTTATTTTTTTCTAAAAACTCGTAAGATTTAGAATACCAT
>JAWCDI010000026.1:0-8405 GCA_044343505.1 Candidatus Aenigmatarchaeota archaeon
TTAATTCTTTTCCTATCAAAATTTTCTTGTCAGCTTTTCCTACTGCTAAGTGTTTTGCGTCTGAGTTTAAAGAAACAGTTGTTGCTCCTTCTATTCCCATTTCTGTTAATCTTGTCACAGCATTTTGACCTGCTCCTCCACATCCTACTACAACAATCTTTGCTTTTTTAACTGAAAATCCAAATTCCTGCTCTGCTAGTTTATAATAATCAACACTGGAAAACGTAGCTCCAGAAGTTGATTCTAATTTAAATCTTGTTGTTGGAGAGTCCTCTCCGAATGTTCTCTTCAAAGCGCTTTGAACAATACTTTCCATTTTCAATCCTCCCATCTTCAACAAAATATATTTTGTTTCATCGAAAACCATTTATAAAGGTTTTCAAATATTCTATCTTAGAATTAGGTAAAGTCTAACCCGTATCTAATTCAAACCCGTACAAAACCCGCAATTTAACCCGTAAGTTTTAACCCGTTTAATTAACCCGTAAAATTCTTTTATTCTAGCTTATTTAAATTGATTATTGTAGAATTTTCTATATTTTTTTGTAACTATTTTTGTTTAACATAAAAGTTAAACAAAAATTTTCTTGAAAAATTTCCCACATAAATTTAAATATTTTTGATGAGAAAAAATTAAAAAGGTGAAAACATTGGGCGGTCGTCAAAACTTTGAAGCAAGAAGATGAAGATTTCTTTAGTTTTGTTGCTACTCTTGACGATCGCGGAAGGATTTTAGTTCCTGCTCCTATAAGAAAAAAGTTAAAGATAAAGTTTGGCTCTAGAGTTGTTGCTAGTGTAATTCCCGCAAGTTTGGAAAGGTGAGAAGAGATGCGGAATTTACTCAAAAAAGATGAAAGCTGTGCTTAAGGTACAAGAAGAAGTTACGAAAGCGATAAGAGAGTTTCTTTATCGAGAAGGGTTTTTAGAAATACTTCCTCCTCTTTTAGATTCGATAACTGACCCAGGAATAAGAGGTGCGAAATTTTTTGAGGTAGAAGCTTACGGAAAAAAATACAAACTAATGAGCGCTTTAACAGTCCATAAACCTTTATTAGCAAAACATTTTGGAAAAATATTTTCTTTTTGTCCTTGTTTTAGAAAAGAGCCAGAAGAATGTAAGAAAACAAAAAGACATTTAGCACAATTTTGGCAGGTAGAAGTTGAAGTTTTAGGTAAGCAAGAAGATGCGATGAGAGTTTTAGAAAGGTTAATACAGTTTGTTTGTAAAAAAGTGAAAAAGAAATGCAAGAAAGAGTTAAAGATCTTAGGCAGAAAGCTTAGAGTGCCAAGAATTCCATTTAAAAGAATAAGCTACGGAGAAGCTTTAGAAATAGCTAGAAAAATGGGTCTTCATGTTTCTTCTGGCAAAGAGATACCTTGGGAAGTAGAAAAAGAGTTATCTAAAAAGTTTACTCAACCTTTTTTCATAACTCATTATCCTAAAGGTTCAAGAGGGTTTTATGAAAAAATTGACGGTGAAAAACTTTTGGATTTTGATTTAATCTATGATTCTGGGTTTGGTGAAGCATGTTCAGGAAGTGAGAGGGAATATGAAGAAAAGAAGATTGTTGAAAAAATTAAAGGAACAGAAATAGCTAAGTGTAAATGGTACTTGAAAAGTATTAAAAGTTTAAAACCTACCTCTGGATTTGGTATTGGTCTAGAAAGGTTAACAAGATACGTTTGCGGTTTAAAATCTGTTTACGATGCAAGTTTAATGCCACTAATTCCAGGAGGTGAGATAAGAAGGCCCTGGTAGCTCAGAGGTAGAGCAACTGGCTGTTAACCAGGAGGTCGGGAGTTCAAATCTCCCCCAGGGCGTAAAAATTTAACTATAGCATTAAAAAAATAAAGTGATGGAAATGCTTACAGAAATAGAAGAAGTGTTGAAAAAAGGGAGAGAAGGGAAAGTTTTGATTAGAGGCTGGGTTTATGGTAAAAGAAGCTCTGGAGGAATTATTTTTTACATAATAAGAGATGGTTCTGGATTTATTCAATGCACTATTAAAAAAGAAAAGTTTGATGAGAAAACTTTTGAAGAGTTGGAAAAAATAACTTTGGAATCAGTAGTTGAAATAGAAGGAATTTCTAAAAAGGAGCCAAGAGCACCTGGAGGTTATGAAATTACTGCGGAAAAAATTAAAGTTATTCACAAATCTTTAGAAGGGTTTCCCATTGCAAAAAAGTATCATGGGCCAGAATTTTTACTCGATTATAGGCACTTGTGGTTGAGAAGCGAAAAAATGCAAACAATTCTTAAGATAAGGTCGAAAGTTTTACAAATAGCCAGAGAATGGCTTCTTTCTCATGGTTATAAGGAATTTCATTCACCAAGCCTAACAGGAGCTGCTTGCGAAGGAGGGGCAACACTCTTTGAGGTAAATTATTTTGGGAAAAAAGCTTACCTAACTCAAAGTTGGCAACTTTATGCTGAAGCTGCTATTTCAACCCTAGGAAAAATTTTCACTATAGCTCCTTCGTTCAGAGCTGAAAAGTCAAGGACAAGAAGACATTTAACAGAATTTTGGCATCTTGAAGTTGAAGAGCCATTTTGCGACTTAGAGCAAACTATGAAGATGCAAGAAGAATTTATAACTCATATTTGTCATACTCTTGCAAAGGAAATACCTGAAGAGCTAAAGAAACTTGGAAGAGACCCTCAAGACTTACTTAAGATCAAACCACCTTTCCCAAGAATAACTTATGATCAAGCTATAGAAATTCTTCAAAAGGATGGAGTTAAAATTAAGTGGGGTGATGATATAACATGGATTCTAGAAAAAAGGTTAGCTAGTAAGTTTGACGTTCCTTTCTTCTTAACTCATTTTCCAAAAGGAGTTAAAGCTTTTTACCATAAACCTGATCCGAAAAGGCCTGAAGTTACTTTAAGTGCAGACATGCTTGCTCCAGAAGGTTATGGAGAAATTATTGGAGGTGGCCAAAGAATTCATGATTTAGAAGAATTGATCCAAAGGATAAAAGAAGAAAAACTTGACCCAAAAGCCTATGAGTGGTACATAGATCTAAGAAGATACGGCTCAGTACCGCATGCAGGTTTTGGCTTAGGAATAGAAAGGTTTATAATGTGGGTTTGCAAGCTTAAGCATATAAGAGATGCTATTCCTTTTCCAAGGTTAATAAACAGAATTTATCCTTAAATTTTCTTTAATCACAAAAATAAATTGATAATTAAGGGCTCGTCCGGTAACCTGGATAGCCGACTGCGCTTCGGAATTTGAGGAAACGCAGTAGTGAGGGTTCAAATCCCTCCGAGCCCACTCTCTTCTTCTAAAATGAGTAATCGATTCTTTTAAATGGAGTTATACTCAAAAATAGAGTCTAAAATTATTTTTTGTAAACCTAGAACATTTCTCTTCTCCATTTACGATTTTCTGGGATATTATAGAAAATCTGTTGTAACAACTTGATTATGGTAAAATCTTTCTTTTTAAATAAATGATAGTAATCCTCTTTAATAAAACCTAGAAGTCTACGATGAACAGAGAAATAATAACTTTCGGCTTCTTTTATTCTTCTGTCTTCTATATTTTTTCCTAAAAAATATACAGCATTTAAATAGCCGGATGGTGTAAGCCCGAACGGATAGTTTATAAAAAGTGTCAATGAACTACCACTTCCTACAACTCTTACTTTGCAATTCATTTTGTACTCTTTATAAATTTTTTCTATTTTAGTTCTTTCTTTTAGATCAAAAGCCTCCACAAATTCTGAGTTTATAAGCTTTTCAATTTTTTTCCAATAAACTTCTGGTGGAAGAAATTTTTGGGGAAGGGTTCCTTCTTTTTTAACTATTTTTTCAACATAAAAATAAGGAGGCGAAAGTTTTATAGATTGCTTGAGAAATTCAGGAAGCTCATCGTATCTTTTAAACATCATCATATTATTCTTTATTCCAAACTCCTCTTCTAAAAACTTTGGTACCGCTCCATTTGAAGTAGGTCTACCGTAATTCATTAAAATTTTATACTGGGAAGGTAGGATTTCTAATAAATCTCTCTCGATTAGTTCCATCGCTTCTTTCTCATACTTTTTTATCAAACCAGCACATGTGAAAAATAAACTCTTAACTCCTATTCTTACTAATGGGACAGCTCCCACGATTCTATTTTTATGATTAATTACGTAAAACGACCCAAGCTCTTCATTTTCTATTACTTTTTTAAGATGATTCATCGCAATCTTCCAATTTTCGTGTAGGTATGAAAGTTTCCATCCATCCCATTCCCCACTTTCAATCATAATCTTAACTATTTTCTTTAACTCTACGGGCTTAGCTTTTCTTAGTTCCATTTTATCGTCTCCTTTAAATTAATACCCAATCCATACGTTGAGATATAGGACAAATCAGCCACTAAATTATCTTTCAATTTTAAATCTTCTTTCACAATGTCATCAGTCAGCAAAATTCTATTTGCTCCCTCAAAAAACTTAAAAGATAATTTACAACACCCTATCTGTCTTCTTACAGACTCGATAATTCCACATTCACCGTAGTGAGCACCGAATTGAAGTAAGACTCCGCTCTTGTTTGCTAACGTATAGATATCTAATAAGGAATGTATACCACCGTTTTTTGAAAGTTTTAAGTTAAACCATTCAAAAATTTCATTCTCCACGAAATTTTTCGCATCTTCGTAAGTTATCAAGCTTTCGTCCGCCATTAGAGGTATGGATACATCTTTCTTGATCTTTTTTATTTCCTCAACTTTATACTTTTTTATATCAATAGGATCTTCTATGAGGAGAATTTCGCACTTCCCCAACTTATTTGATGCTTTTTTAAGCGTAGTTATATCCCATGAAGAATTAGCATCTATCTTTATTTCAACATCTGGATAGTTATCTTTAATCATCTTTACTTTTTTTTCTAAATTATCTATATCTTTATCGGCTTTAAGTTTAAACCTTTTTACCCCATGGTTATAAAATCTTTTAACGTAATTTAAAGTATCTTCAGAGGACGTAAGAGGTACTCCAGCATCATACTTTATGCACTTCCTTTTTATACCTCCCAAGTACTCATAAAGATACATTTCTTTTATTTTACAGTAAATGTCAACAAAAGCTATATCGAAAGCAGCTTTTAAATGAGGGTATTTTCCCAGTTTTTTATCAGAAATCTTTAGAAGTTCTTTTGAACTGTTTATACGTAGTCCCTTTAATTTTTTCTTCAACTCTTTAAGTAAGTTAACTGCTTGGTTAAGCGAAACTCCACCTACATACTCACGGGGACAACATTCACCTATTCCCACATACTCATCTATGTGTAATTCGATTATGACACTTTCAGTTGACGAAAATGATTTTCTTGCATGTTGGATAGAGTAGTTAAAAGGAATACTTATAATTGAATATTTTATGTCTTTAATTTTCATCCTTTCACCAATATTCTGCTAACAATTTCTCTAATTCCTCTAATTTTTTCTCAGCCCATTTTCTACATTTTTTTGGTTCTGAAATCTTTTTACCATGCTTGTAAACTATAGGTAAGTTTGCAAAACAAGCAAGGGTATTTAAATTAGCTTTTGGTGAATACTCATTATTATAACCTCCTCCTCTAATTATGACAAGGGGGGAATTTTTAAAAAAATCTCTTATTTTTTTATCCCTTTCATATACTCCTTCTAAAGTCAGCTTAAGATTTCCTAAAGGGTCTCTGAGCAAGCAATCTACACCTGCTTGATAAATAATAAACTCTGGTTTAAAAAGTTTAGAATACTTTGGAATTATCACATCCATTGCCCATAGATATGTTTCATCACTAGTTCCAGCTAAAAAGGGAAGATTTATCTTATAGCCCTTCCCTTCACCCTCTCCTATTTCATTTACGTCTCCAGTTCCGGGGAAGATATTCCAACCATGAAAAGAAATTTGCATCACTCCTCTATCATGATAAAATAACTTTTGTATTCCATCTGCATGATGTACATCTAAATTAATTATCATTATTTTTTTCAACCCGTGTTTTTTTCTTAACCACTCTACAGCAATACCAATATCGTTTAAGTAGTCAAATGCACTTTCTTTATCTTTCGAAGCATGTGTAAAACCTCCACCCAAATGATATGTTACTCCTTTTTCTTGTAGAGATAGTTCACAAGCAGAAAGTGTTCCAGAAACACCCAACAAATCAATTAATAGAGCTTCCCTAATTTTTTCGTCTTTTTTACTGATTTCTTCTAACCTTTTTAGGTAAAATTCATCATGAAGAATTTTGAGTTGTTCCATTTCTAATTTTCCTGGCTTTATCACTTTATACTGTTTACTTATTTCTGGATGTTCCTCCAATAATTCTAAAACTTTTTCGTACCGAAGAATAAAATCACAATAGTAATTGTGAGGGTAATCGAAAGCATAAACAAGATAAACACTCATTTTCTCTTCCTCAGTCCTAAGACTTCTTCAATTTTTTTTAAAAGATATCTTTGTGGGTAATCCATAGGGTTAGGCGATGGAATAGCACCCATTTCAAAAAGAATTTTAGCTACCTCTTCCCTTAAGAAATAATCCGCTAATTCTTTGAGTTGTGTGTGCCTATATTCATCTTCGTAAACATTATAATAAGTCAGTTCGTCGATATTTTGTAATAGTTGCTCAAAATAAGATAGTTTACCAATTTTTTGCAGACTTCCTTTGATTTCCTCTATAGCTTTTTTTCTCTTAATTACTCTTTCTTTCCTTTTTCTTTCTAAATCCTCTAAAATTTCTTTTTCCTTTCCAATCACCATCTGATATAACTTTAACTTCTGAAGAACATTTTCTAAGTTTGAATGAGTATATTTTTCAGCCAATTTTTTCATATCTTTTGCTAAATCTGACTCTAAAGATTTGATGTCTTCTATACTTATTTCTACTTTCTTTTTAATTTGATCGGGGAGTTTGAACAGAAAAGAAATGTAATCCTTCATCATCTCTACTCTAAATGAATCAAACTCATACCCATTAATTATATCAAAAAGAAGATCTTCTCTCCCTATCTTTTTGAGAAGATCTTTCATTAAGTTTGTATGATAAATAAGAATTGTTTCTTGAAATTGACCGCCATACTGATCGTTTAGACCTCTATCGTACCATCTTCTTTTACCATCATACTCCAAAGCCTTTTTGTAAAATTCATATAAGTGTTTTAATCTATCTATTGGGGCTACTATTTTTTCAATTTCTGGTAGAACTTTTTCTAATTCCTCACAAAATTTATCATACCTTTCATTAGCCTCCTTCCTTTCTCGTTTAAATTGTTGAAAATCCCTCATTCTAATTACTCTCAATATACCTTCCTTTTCCCATTCTGCATCGTCTAAATAGCCTTTAATTAACGCTTTCCTACAGTTTTCCACAATCTCCATTAGACTTCTGTTAGATAATTTTTTTGAAATGTAATCTGTCATTTCACAATACACCTAGGATCTTCAGCCAACAAATCATTACATAGTCTTAAGGCAATCGCCCTACAACCACCACATGCATATTTGTACTGGCAACTACCACATTTTCCCTTCAATTTTTCTCTACTATTCCTAAGTAAGTTAAAGACTCGTGAATATTTTACAATTTTTAATAGAGAGGAGGTTTTTATATTTCCTGCCTTTATAGGTACGTAAGCACAAGGAAAAACATTACCAGAAGCGTCTACATAAGCAGCACTATCACCTGCCCCACATCCAGCATACAAACTTTTAATAGATTCGGATGTTTCACCTATAAGTTGTGGGAACAAAGGAATTAAAATAGGATCATCCGAAAAAACTTTTACTTTTAATTTTTTTCCTATATTGATAGTTTTTTTAACAATCTTGATATATTCTGGCATTTCCACCATTAGACTGGTATCTGCTCTACCGACAGGTATTACAGATCTGATAGTAATGTATTCTCCATTAAATTTTTTCACTAATCTAACTAATTTAAACGGTTTAGTAGTAAGTGTTGAAATGTAAATTTAACTGAAAATCTTATGTTATTTTTTTTAAGAAATTTTAAACCATCTACCACCTCTCTAAAAACACCTTTTGTACCTCTAAATCTATCATGATCTTTCCCATAACCATCAAGACTGATAGACAACCTTAGATTTTTATATCCGGAAAGTCTACGGGCTAATTTTTCAGTTATTAGCGTTCCATTCGTAGTAACCACGACTTCCTTAAAAAAATTAGATGCCATGTCTATAAAATGAAATATATCGTCTCTTAGGAAAGGTTCTCCTCCAGAAAAGTTAAAAATTTCTATACCCAGCTTTTTAGCTTCTTTAAGTAATTTTACTCCCTGCCCAAAAGAAAGTTCACTATTTTTATTCTCGTTACCTCGTCTACAATGCTTACAATTCAAGTTACATCTGCCTGTAACATCCCATTGAAGTAGCTTCATATAACCACTAAGAAAAA
>JAWCDI010000027.1:0-8392 GCA_044343505.1 Candidatus Aenigmatarchaeota archaeon
TTTCCTACTTCATATGCTCTGCTTCCTAATAAACCAGAAATTCCTATTATTAAAACTTTATCCATAAAATTAAATTATCGTTTAACCTTTAAATATTTTAAACTTATTATCTTAATATGAAAATATGTTGCCTGGAATAAAAATAATTGAGCTTAAAAGGAACATAGACGAAAGGGGCTCTTTTACAGAAATAATAAGAAAAGATTGGAAGGATTTTTTAGAAAATGATGAAATAGTGCAAGCAAATTTATCTATAAGCTATCCTGGAATAATAAGAGCTTGGCATAAGCATGAAAGAGGACAAGTAGATTATTTTCTCGTAATAAAGGGTGCTTTAAAAATTTGCGCATTCGACGAAGAAACTGAAGAATTGGACGAGATAGTCTCGAGCGAAGAAAAACTACAAATTGTAAGGATACCAGGAAAATATTGGCATGGAACTAAAACAGTAAGTTCTTATCCTTCTGTTTTAATTTACTTTGTTAACAAGCTTTACGATTATAACAATCCAGACGAACTAAGAAGACCGTGGAACGACAAAAGCATAGTTCCAAAAATAATTAACGGAAAAAAAGATGACCCAAGATGTAATAAGCCGTGGGATTGGCTTGCTTTGCCACATAAGTAGAGAACATGAAAGGGGTTATATTAGCTGGTGGAGAAGGCACCAGATTAAGACCATTAACCCTTGTTACTAATAAACATTTACTTCCAGTATACGATAAACCTATGATAATTCATCCTCTCGAAACTTTAAAAAGTTTAGGGATAAAAGACATTTGCATAGTTACAGGCGGAGAATATATGGCAGACTTTATGCGTTTTTTAGGAAGTGGCAAAGATTTTGGAGTAAACTTCACTTACAAAATTCAAGATAGCCCGATGGGAATAGCTCATGCTCTACTTCAGGCAGAAGATTTTGCAAAAGGGGAGAAAAAAATCGCAGTAATCTTGGGAGATAATATCTTTGAAAAAGTTGAGCTTGGAAATGATTTTGACGAAGATGACAATAATGCAATAATATTTTTAAAAGAAGTTGAACATCCAGAAAGATTTGGTGTTGCTGTTTTTGATTCTAACGGAAAACTTATAGAAATAGAAGAAAAACCAAAATTTCCCAAATCAAAGTTCGCAGTTACTGGTTTATACATTTACCCAACAGATGTTTTTGATTTCATAAAAACTTTAAAGCCAAGTGCAAGAGGAGAATTGGAAATAACCGATGTTAACAATTGGTATTTGAAGCAAGGAAGGCTGAAATATATAGTAGTAAAAGGATTTTGGTCGGATGCAGGAACTTTTCCTTCTTTACTAAGAGCAAATCTTTTGGTTGGAATGAAAAGATTAATTGAAGAAAAAATAGAACCAAGCTTTTTTTCTTAGCTTAAACATCCAGTGATTAACCAAACTGCTGTATTTAATCCTAATAAGCTTATGTTTGATAAAACTATTGCTAAGTTTGTTGCAGTAGAAACTATTCCATATTCTTCCGGAAGTAAAGTTTTTCCTGCTATTAACCAATTAAAGAAAGCCTAGTAAAGTTGAAACAAACCAGTCCAAAAACAAATAAATTGTATTTGATATCAATTTTTTACTTATGGTCATCTCATCTTCCTGAACTTTGAATAATTTCTTCTATTTCTTTTATTAAATTTTTGGAAATGAATTTCCAATCATACTTCTTCACAAGAGAAAAACTGTTTTTAATCATTTTCTTGATTTTAATTTGTCTTTTAAGTATTCTGTTTATAAAATATAAGAATTCTTCTTTTGTACTAGCAGGTATATAATGTTTGTATGGAACCAAATCCAGACCTTCAACCGCTTTTGGAGTTGCTACTATTGGAACCTTTGCTGCCATGTATTCTAATACTTTTAACCTAGTTCCTGATCCATGAAAAATTGGTACAATGGCAATGTCACATTGTTTAAGAATACTAGGTATTTTCCTATATGGTAGTCTACCTAATGAGATAACACCTTCTTTAATTACACCTTCAGAACCTGGGCCAAAAACAATTAAATTAAGGTGCGGAAATGTACTTCTTAAATTCGGAAGTATCGATAGAATAAAATTCAATGCTTCTGAATTTGGTTTATAACTAATTAGTCCATGAAAAACCAATAAAGGTTTAAACTTCTTTAAAAAATATGCCTTTCGAGCATTAAAGAGTGTTATATCTATACCATTTGGTATAACTATCACTTTGTTTTTAGTCAATTTACTAATTATCTTCTTATCTTTTTCTGAAACACAAAAGATTTTATTTGCAAGATTAAATGCTATTTTTTCTAAAAAAAGTGTCAGAAAAGATGCTATCTCACCTCTTTTAAATCTTTGAATAATATACTCTGTGTTATGTGCATCTACTACTATGGATAATTTTGGCAACAAAATACGAGAAAGTAATAAAAGGTATGATGAATATACAGCCGTTGTAGAAAAAATAACAATATTTATCCTATTTTTAATACATATCTCTCTAATTTTTTTAGCTACTTTTAATCCCTCTAGTATAAAGAATTTTCTATTAAATTGAATCAAACAATGCTTATGTTTCTCGGAATTTATTTCGCCTAATTCTACAGAAAATACATTAAATTTTTTAGAAAGCATTCTAAATAATCCATATACCCTTACTGCTGCTCCAAATTCTCTTTTGAAAAAAGGAAATGGCGACACCAAAAGTACTTTTTTATTTTTCATTAATTAATATTTATGAAAAGTGCGATTAAAAATTATTGTAAGTACATATGTAGATTCTTATTAGACAGAAGTTTTTTGAAGATTTCCGAAATCAATTTTGCTGTAACCTATAAATGTAATTCTCGATGTAAAATGTGTAATATATGGAAAATTTACCGAAATGAAAAAGAGAAAATTAATCAAGAACTGACCCTAAAGGAAATTAAATTTGCCTTCAAAAATTTGAACACAAACCTCAGAAGTATTACAATCACAGGTGGTGAACCATTTTTGAGGGATGATTTAAAGAAAATCTTGCATTTTTTTCATAAGAAATTTCCCTCTGCTAAAATAACTATTATCACAAATGGTATTTTAAAAGATAAAATACTTGATTTTGCTACCAAATTAAAAAGAATCCACTACATGATATCAATAGATGGATATGATAGAGAAAGTTATAAAAAAATTAGGGGAATTGATAAATTTGATGAAATTGTAGATTTATATAATCGTTTAAAGCTTATGGGAATTGATGTAGGTATTTCATCAACAATTTCTAGTTATAACTTTAAAGAATTCTGGCATATATTTGAATTTTTAAATAAAATGGGTGGAGGTGTAATATGTTTAGAAAATTATAGCGTCATTTACTATCATAACAAAAAGAAACAAATTGATAAAGAGTTGCTCATCAATAATTTTAACTCTTTAAGTAAAATGCACCTAAAGAAAGGAGATTTGTTGAATTGGTTTTTTTATGGTAAAATGATAGATTATCTCGAAAACGATAAAAAAATGGTTTTGCCATGCTATGCTCTACAGAAAAGCATCTTCATAGATCCTTACGGCAACGTGTTTCCATGCATTTTTATTGAAGACGTTATCGGGAATTTAAAAACTGAAAGTTTACAAAACATTTTATTGTCAAAAAAAAGATTTGAAATAATAAGAATGATTCAAGAAAAAAAGTGCCCTAATTGTTGGACTCAGTGTCAAAGTATTCTTAATATAAAGGAAAATCTATTGAAAATACCAATGGAATCCTTCAAGTTGTTATTAAAACAGCTAATTAGGATGTGATTTTTTATTAGACTAACGAGTAGCAAACTATTTAATTTAAGACTCTTTTTTATATTTTTAAAACCTAAGAGCTTCTTCATAAATTTTCTTTAATTTTTTATTTCTCTCTTTTATTGAAAACTTCCCTTTCTCCACTAATCTCCTTCCATATCTCCCCATTTTTCTTCTTAAAGAAGAATCTTCTATTAGTAAAGAAAGTTTTTCTACCAATTGATTTATAACCAAATTAATTGGATGCATTTTCAACCAATCTCTATCAAAAAAATTTGGAACAAAATTTTTTCTAAAATCTGAAATGGGAGAACTTATCAAAAATCCATTTTTTCCATCTTCTACTATTTCTGGTATTGCAAAAATGTTTGTAGCTATAATAGGAATTCCACATGACATCGCTTCTAAGAGAGAAAAACCAAATGAATCAACATAAGTAGGCAAAACAAAAATATCCAACTCTTCATAAAATTTTCTAAATAATTCTTCCCTTGTGTTGAAATGAGATGCCACGAAACTTACGTTGGTCTGAGAAAATTTTAAAACCTCTGGGGGTGGTTTAACTTTCATTATCAAACTAATATTATCATATTTTTTATTCAAAATTTTGAATGCCTCTAGCAACTCTCTTCCCCCTTTTTCGTAGAAAGCTCCACGTGTTGCTAGAAATCCTATCTTTACTTCTTGCTTTTTTCTTCTTCTTATTTTTCTGGCTTTTATGGCTGGATACAAAACTTCAAGTTTTTGTAATATAGTTTGTTCATTGATATTCCAACCATTAAGAAATGAGTTCATTGCTGCTATAGAATGTGGCAAAATTTTTTTACAATATTTTGATCCTAAAAATTTTAATGAAATTCTTTTAACCCTTTCTGAAGAAAATGCACCAAAAGATCCTATGTGCTCGAAATCTACAACCCATCGTTTTTTATTCAAAATAAGAAAACCTCGAGAAGAATGTATTAGATCATACCCACTTACAGGAACAAAGAAAATCCTTGGGATTTTTATGCTATAAATAAGATTTAAAACAAAATTTTTTATTTCCATACGGCTCGGAGTATATATAGAAAGTCTTTCAAATTCCTTTGCTGACGGTGCATGTATAAAGTAAATTCCTTTTGGTGGGTATTTTATGATACTTTCATAAATTGGATGTTTGCCAAACAAGGAATATACTTTAATTATTTCGTTCCCCATAATAATTTCTATGAAAATAGTTTTTATTAATGATACATTTTCAATTGGTAGAGGCGTTGATACAGTAATTTATGAATTAGCAAAACGTTTAGGTAAGAAGCATAAAGTAGTTGTGGTAACTACAAATTCTGAGTTTAAAGAAAAAAATTTTAGGATAAAAAAGATAAAAGCCTCAAAATTATTCACAGGAACTTGGAGAGACTTTCTATTTCCTATCAATGCTCTTAAATTTCGAAAGTCTCTCAAAAAAGAGATTTATGATGTAGCAAATCTTCATCATGCAACTCTTTTCCTGGGATTAATTGGTTTGCCGAATATAATTGTGACATATCATGGCTCGCCACCTGCTTATGGTAATTTTATTTTTAAGTTAGGAAGAAATTTCATTAATTTCCTCGGAAAAATTTGCCTAAGATTCGCAACCAAAGTCATAACAATTTCGCATTACCTTAAGAACGAATTAATAAAATTCGGTGTTCCAAAGAATAAAATTATTGTCATTCCAAATGCTGTTGATGAAGATTTTAAGCCTACATGGGAAGATGAAAATTACATGTTATTTGTTGGAAGATTAGAAAAACATAAAAGAGTGAATGAACTAATAAAACTTGCAAAAGAAATAAATTTTCCTTTAAAAATAGTTGGTGTTGGCCCTGAAAAAGGAAATCTAATTGCATTAGCAAAAAAATTAAATTCACCAGTCAAATTCCTATATAAAGTAAATAAAAAAATGCTTATACAGCTTTATCAGAAATGCTCTTTTTTTGTTTCTGCAAGTAAGTGGGAAGGGTTTGGATTAGTATTTCTGGAAGCAAACGCATGCGGAAAAGCTATTGTAGGTTACAATTGTACTGCGATAAAAGAAAGAATTATAAACAATGTTAACGGATTTAAAGTTAAAAATTATGAAGAGTTAATAAAAATTTGTAAGAGATTAAAGGAAAATAAAAATCTGAGAAAAAAAGTTGGAATGAATGGTTATATACAAACAAAAAAATACAATTGGAATGATATAGGTGAAAAATACGAAGAAGTCTTTAAGATGTCCATTAGTTAGTCTCATCGTTTTAAATTGGAATGGAAAAGAAATAATCAAAAATTGTTTGAATTCATTACTTAAAAACACAAAATATCCAAACTACAAAGTTATAGTTGTTGATAATGGTTCTACTGATGGAAGCCCGAACTTACTCGAAAAAGAGTTTGGAAAAAAAGTAGATTTAATCATAAACAAAGAGAATTTAGGTTTTTCAAAGGGCATGAATATAGGAATAAAATATGTATTAAATAAATACAACCCCAAATATGTGGGGCTATTAAATAACGACCTTTTGTTTCCAGATAAATTTTGGCTCCAAAAAATTATTGAAATTATGGAAAGGGATAAAAGAATTGGAGTTGCAACACCTATTTTTATTTTTCCTGATGGAAAGGTCCAAAAGGTTGGAGAAAAGCTTAGTGGTAATTTGGCATTAACAATGATAAAAATACTACCATCTTTACCTGAAGAAAAATACGAAGAAAAACTACATGGAATAAAAGAGGTTGATGTGTTCCTGGGTGCTGCATTTATAATTAGAAAAGAGGTTATGGAAAAATGCGGACTATTGGATGAAAGATATTCTCCATTCTTAGTTGAGGAGGTTGAGTATAGCTTTAGAATTAAAAAATACAAATACAAAAGTGTCACAGTGTGTGACTCAAAGGTTATCCACCTCTTGGGCTATAGTATGAGAAAGCTAACACAAAAGGACATAAAAAAGGATTTATTCAAATTTTATGTTGTTGCAAGGAATACGTTTTTATTTTCATTAGAGTATTATGGTTTTTTTAAAAGCCTTCTAATAACTTTGCCAATTATAACCTTTGCTGCATTTTTTAGAAGAAAAGATAAGAGAAAGGGACTGAGTTTTTCAAACTTAGGATTCCAAAAAGCTTTAATTAAAAGAATTTTTTTAATACCAAAAGCTGTAAAAGATGCTTTTGTTTTGAAACGCAAAGAGAAGCGCAATAATACAAAGAGTGCAGGACAAATATATCTTTTATTGTTATGATTTAGAATCACGAATAATCTTAAGAAACTTTTTTTATTTTTTTCTAAATCTGCTTACTTGAAATTCTATTTGAGGTAAAAACAAAAGAACTTAAGAAAAGAAAATAAATTGATAAAAAATAAGGAATTATTACTTAGGTTTAACCTCTTTTAATGTTGAAATTAACTTTAAACTTACAATTATTGTAGATAGAATTTTCAAAAAAACATTTTTTGAAAACAAACTTAAAATCAGGTGCTTTATAAAAATCCCTTTAGATCTTTCTTTAAACGTATTTGCTTAAGAATGTCTAAAACACATATTGTAATTTTTACTTGAGGATTTTTTTCTTCAATTGTATTCAAATCTTTGTAATGAGATTTAAATATTTATAAAAATTTAGAATTCTTGTAGAAATCTAACTGTTCCTTTTTTATTATAGGCTTCCACCACCATTCATTATTCTTGTACCATTCGATTGTTTTTTTGATTCCTTCTTCAAACTTTACTTTTGGCTTCCATCCCAACTTTTCAATTTTTGAAATATCTAAAGAGTACCTTAAATCATGACTAGGTCTGTCTTTAACAAACTCAATCAAGGTATCCGGTTTATTGAGTAAAGTTAAAATCATTTTAACAACTTCAATATTTTTAACTTCCTGCTTTCCTGCGATATTATAAATTTCTCCTTTTTTCCCCTTATGGAGTACTAAATCTATTGCTTCACAATTATCTTTAACAAAAATCCAATCTCTTACATTTTCTCCTCTACCATAAACAGGAATTTTTTTGTTAAGTAAAGAATAGATGATTGTCTTTGCAATAAATTTTTCAGGGTGTTGATAAGGACCATAATTATTTGTGCTTCGTGTTATTAAAATTGGCAAACCATAAGTTTCAAAATAAGCTCTACATAGCAAATCTGCTCCTGCCTTACTGGCAGCGTAAGGATTACGAGGAGTTAAATTGTCTTCTTCTTTAAAACTTCCTTTAAAGATATGCCCATAAACTTCGTCTGTTGATATCTGCACATATCTTTTAACATCAAATCTTCTACATGCTTCCAGTAAAGTGTAAGTTCCAAAAACATTTGTTAGAACAAAAGAACCTGCTTCTATAATGCTTCTATCAACATGAGTCTCAGCAGCAAAATTAACCACAAAATCACAATCTTTTATTGCTTTTTCGACATCTTCCTTTCTGCAAATGTCTCCTCTAACAAAAACTATTTTATCTAAAATATCTTGCAAGTTTTCTTTTCTTCCTGCATAAGTTAATTTGTCCAAAACCACAACTTTATAATCAGGATGATTTTTAACTATAAAACGAACAAAATTACTTCCTATAAAACCTGCTCCACCAGTAACTAAAACTCTAATCATATTTTACCTTAAGTTTT
>JAWCDI010000028.1:0-8165 GCA_044343505.1 Candidatus Aenigmatarchaeota archaeon
ATTTATGCAAAGAAATTTGAAAAAGGTATCGATTATTATACCAACAAAAGAGGAGCCTTATATTCAAGAGCTTGTCAATAGAATTTATAAAACTCTTTCTGGTTTTGATTTTGAGATAATAATTGTGGATAAAAGTAAGGTTACGCCAAAAGTAAAAGGAGCAAGAGTTATTAAACAAAAAAGCAACGGCTTAGGAAATGCGGTTCTGGAAGGATTAAAATTAGCTAAAGGCGAGATAATAGTTACCATGGACGGAGACGGAAGTCATAGGCCTGAGGATTTACCAAAGCTTATAGAAAAAGCTAAAGATTATGATATAGTTATTGGTTCGAAATATGTGAAAGGAGGAAAAAGTGAAGATAAATTTTATAAAATTGTTATTAGTAGAATTTACTGTTTTTTTGCTTCGTTTATTCTTGGGTTAAAAGTAAAAGACAATATGTCTGGGTTTGCTGTTATTAAAAGGAAAATTTTTGACAAAATTAGTCTTAACCCAAGAGGGTTTAAAATAAACACCGAAATTTTGTATAAAGCAAAAAAGTTTAATTTTAAAGTAGCTGAGGTACCGATAACTTTTGAGCAAAGAAAAATAGGAAAGCCAAAAAGAACTTTCAAGGAAGGTTTGAGAATTTTAATGTTTATTATTGAATTAAAATTAGGATTAAGATAAGACACCCCATTCATAAAAGACTTTAAAGTAACCTATAGTTAAACCAAGAACAAACCATAATATCATAATTTTTCGGAAATGTTTTGTGAAAAACTCCTTGTAATCTACAAAAAGTGGGATTAAAAATGGAATTATATGCCTTAAACTTTGGTATAGTAGCATTGGTTTTGTGCTAATTAGATATTGATATAGAAGAACCCACGCAATTCCATAAAAATATAGAGCGGCAGAACTAATTACCATAAACAAAATAAGATTTTTAAGTTCGATTTTTTTACACAACAAATACAAACTAAATAAAACACCTTCTATCCTAAAAAAGCTGGATATGTTGCAAATAAAGTTTGCTATAAATTTGTTTTTCCTGAAATAGTAAAAAGAGAGTATTATTAACAGGCAAAAAATTGGAGTTTCGAGTGGGAAATAGGAATGATATAGAAAAAACGGATAAAAAAAGAAAAGCCACATTATTTTTTCATTCGTGATTTTGTAAAGGAGGTAAACTGCTAAGAAAGAAAAAATAAAATTAAAGAAAACAGCCCAAAAAAGCCAATTTTGATAAAAGGAATAAAATACGTAAAGAAACAAAGCCCAACCTGGTGGTTTAATACGTGTGTACTTTGTTATATCAGTACCGGGTGGTTTAAATGTTTCTGCTGGATTAACCGTTAGGTCATAGTACATTTGAGCATCTACTATCATGGTCGGTGGTCTCACTAATAAAAGAAGGGTAAATATCAAAATTTTTACTACAAACAATTTTATAAGAATTCTTTTATCTTTTTCTGTCAGTTTTATGAAGCTTTTTGAAATTTGTTTCATATTTTACATCTAAACTATTTATTAATAAGCTTTAATAATATTTTTATGAGAGTTTTGGTTACGGGTGGTGCTGGTTTTATTGGTTCGAAATTGGTTGAAAAATTGGTGGAGCTAGGTTATGATGTTACTATTGTTGATAATTTTAGTTCTGGTTCTAGAAAAAATTTAACTCAAGTTAAAGATAAAATAAAAATCGCTGAGATGGATATAACCTCTAATGAGGTGTGTAATTTTATTAAAGATAAAGATGTGATTTTTCACTTAGCTGCTGTTCCAGATCCAAGACTATGTGATGAGCATATCGAAGAAACCTTTAAATCTAACGTAGACGGAACTTTTAATATTCTTTTTTCTTCTTTAAAGAATGGAGTTAAAAAGGTTATTTTTATGTCTTCGGCTCATTTATATGGCGAACCTCAATATCTTCCGATAGATGAGAATCACCCTATAACTGTCTATAACTATTATACACTTTCAAAAAGAATAGGAGAAGTTTTATGCGATTTTTTTATAAGAAAATTTAATTTAAATGTAATCTATTTTCGTTTATTTAATGCGTTTGGTCCGAGACAAAGACCAAATTTTTTTATTCCATCAATAATAACGCAAGCACTTAAGAATAAAAAGATCGAAATATGGTCAGATAAACCAACTAGAGATTTTATTTACATCGATGATGTAGTTGAAGCATTGATTAAGGCGATAGATTCTGATTTTGTAGGTGGGCCTATTAATTTGGGTTATGGTAGAGAAATACGTGTGGGAAATATAGCGAGATTGATTGCATCCCAACTAAATGTAGAACTATGTGTTTTAAATAAAGAAGTTACAGGCCCGTTAAGAATGTTGTGCGATAACACTAAAGCGAAGAAAGTTCTTGGTTGGGAACCAAAAGTTGATTTTGAGGAAGGATTAAGAAGAACGGTAGAATGGTATAGGGACAATTTTAATAATTATTGAGGTTAGGATATGAAAAGTCCAGAAGAAATAATTAAAAATATAAAAGAGTTAATAAAAGAGTTTTACTATTCGCAAAAATATGAGTTTATTCCCGGTAAGACAAGAATACCTCTCCAAGTTCCATCATACGGATATGAAGAAGTATGCGAAGCTCTCGATTCTTTACTCTCTACTTGGGTGACGATGGGCGAAAAAGTAAAAAAATTCGAGCGAGTTTTTGCTGATTATTTAGGCGTAAAGTATGCTATCATGGTAAATTCTGGTTCATCCGCTAATTTAATTTCGCTTTCTATACTTACAAATCCAACATTTAAGAACCCCATACCTCCAGGGTCAGAAATTATAACACCAGCAACGACGTGGGCAACAACTGTCTATCCTATAGTGAACGTGAATTGCCTACCTGTTTTAGTTGATGTAGATTTAGAGACTTTCAATATCAAAGTGGATGAGATTAAAACTGCCATCACTTCAAAAACAAAGGCAATTATACCAGTACATTTATTAGGTAACCCATGTGAAATAGTTGAAATAATGGAGATTGCAGAGAAGTACAATTTGAAAGTTATTGAAGACGCGTGCGAGGCACATGGTGCTGAAGTTAATGGTAAAAAAGTTGGAACGTTTGGAGATATGGGAACGTTTAGTTTCTTTTTTTCACATCATATAACGACCATAGAAGGTGGAATGATTGTTACAAATAACGAAGAATATGACGAGTTGGCAAGGGCGTTAAGAGTTTTTGGGTGGGCGAGACATACGAGAAAATTTGAAGAGTATGCAAAAAAGTACAGTAACATAGACAAGAGATTTTTGTTTATTAATGTTGGGTTTAATTTCCGACCAACAGAAATCCAAGGGGCTATGGGTATTCATCAAATCAAAAAATTGGAAAAATTTATTAAAATCAGAAGGAAAAATGCAAAGTATTGGAATAAAAAGTTTGAACCTTATAGTGATTACATTATCACACAAAAAGAAAGGCCAAAAACAAGACACGTGTGGTTTGGGTATCCTATAACTGTAAAATCTCAAGCACCGTTTAGCAGAGATGAGATGGTAAAATATTTAGAAGAAAAAGGAATTGAAACGAGACCTATACAAATACCAAATATAGCAAGACAGCCAGTGATAAACTTAATTCCCCACAAAATTGTTGGTAGTTTGAAGAACGCTAATTATATAATGGAAAATTCTTTCTGGTTCGGAAACCATCAAGGTATAGGAAGAGTTGAAAGAGAGTATATAGCAGATACTATTATAAATTTTATTGAGGAAAAAACTTAACTCCTACAAAAATTTAAAGATTCTATATGTTTCAAAAATCTTTGTGGTTAAAAAATTAAATGTCTAAGAAAGACTTAAACTTTGAAAGCGTCACAATTCTCTTTTATTTTTTATCTTTTCCCTCAACAATTATTTTTTAGGTTAATTTATCTACACCTTTAAATCCTAACGAAATCAATTAAATTTCATGAATTTAAAAGCTCTTACTATTTTTGTTGGTATACTCCTCCTTTTTCTTGTACTTCATTTTTCTGGGACAGAAGAAGTTATCAAAACAATTTTAGCTTCTAACATAAACTTTATACTTTTTGCTTTTCTAACATTTCTTTTTTCTGTTTTTTTGAAATCGTTAAGATGGCAAATCTTCTTGAAATCTGTGAAAATGAAAGTTTCTTTTTCTCACGCTTTTTATAGTTTTAACTCTGCTATGTTTTTGGGAAACTTGGTTCCTTTCAAGGCTTTAGAGCCGATAAGAGGTTATTTTTTAAAAGTAAAGTTTGGATATTCTTTTTCTAAAACAATTCCTTTGGTTTTAACAGAAAGGGCTTTGGATGTTTTTGTTTACATTTTATTCTCCTTAATAACCCTTCAAGCCATTATAAGATTTTTACCTTCTTACATCACTTTCTTTGCATTTGTTGGTATGCTGATTTTCTTTCTAATCTCTCTTTCAGTTTTGTTAATTCTTAACAGCAAAAAACTAACCTTGAAATTTTTTAGGCTGATTTCAAGATTGCCATTAATAAAAAGGTTTAGCAAGAAAATAGAGGAGATGGCGAAAAATTTTTCTGTAGGTTTTGCTCAACTTAAAAAATCTAAGTTTCTTTTTCAAATTTTTTTCTTAACATTTTTAATTTGGGTTGTTGAGGGAATAATATTTTTACTTTCGGCAAAAGCTGTTGGGATTGATTTACCATTTTCCTTTTTTGCTTTACCTTTACTATCAATTTTGCTTGGAGTTTTAACTTTAATTCCAGGTGGTTTAGGGTCTATAGAAGCAATCATGATTTTGCTTTTATCTTTTTTAGGTTTTCCTGTACCTCAAGCAACTTCAGCAGTTTTGATTTATAGATTTTTTGTTCATCTTTGCGAAAATTCTATTGGTGCAATAATTATTCTTCAAGTTTATGGTTTTGATATCGTTAAGAAAATGATGAAAAGTTTAAAATAAGTTCCTTATTTCTTAATTTTTATAATTATGTCCATTTTTGGTGTAATATAAAAATTTGTTTTTGTCCATTTTAAGTCATATCTAACTTAATTTAACTTTTTCGAAAATCTTTTCTTGTGTTAAACAAACTATATTCCTTTCTAAAGTTGCTAAATTTTTTTTCTTTTGTGTCATAAATAACCCATTTAACTTCAGTTTCATATAAAGTTTTTTTAAATTCAAAATTACTAATATAGGTTTAAAATTTTTATAAACTTTCCTTTGCTTGCAAGGTAGAACATAGTTTCTGAAGGTAAAGCACTGCTTGTTTCAGAAGCAAAGTAAGTTGGATAAGGATTTGAGATAATAAAACCAGAAATTTCTTTTCCATAAGAAGTTAAATGGCAAAAAGAAACAAATTTATTTTTGGGTCATTAAATGAAATGGCTTTTCTATAAGTTTTTGAATACATTTTATATGAATGTTTGCAGTAGCTTTCCAGGTATCTTTTCTAAGTCTTTTATAAGCATTAGTGACGATTTTACGAGTATGTGTTTTATTCGATAAAATATTTTTAACAGCTCTTGCTAGTTCTAATGGAGATTCATTTATAATAATTCCATCATATCTCTTAATCAGTTCGGGTAATGATCCTGTGTTTAATGCTACACATGGTTTTTTATAAAGAATACCTTTTAACAATACTATCGACCAGCCATAAGGTTCTTTCGGTACAAAAACCACTACATCGGATGCTTCATAAACATTTCTTAAATCATTTTCGTTTAAAACACCTAAATACTTGATATTTTTTTCAACTTTTAGGCGTTTTGCTAAATTAACTAATTTTTTATAATATTCCTCATTTCTTCTACCAGTAAGCAACAATGTCACACCTGGAAATTTTTCTTTAATTAGTGGTAAGGCTTTTATAATCAACTCAACATTATGTTTTGGTTGGCATAGACCTGTATAAATTATCGGTTTGGTAAATTTAATTTTTAAATTACCTTTTTTAACAGGTTCGACTGAATTATAGGCAATACACATATTTTTTTTGTAATTTAATTTCACTTTGAGTATTTTTTGCCACGTTTCTGATGGAGTTATTATTGCATCACATTTTTTCATTAATAGAATTGAGAGATAATCAAAAATACCAAAAAGTTTACGTTCTTTTAATAATTCAAAAAAATTTAAACTAGAAATATGATGAAATTGAACAATCAATTTTACTTTAGGATTTTTTAAATATTTGTACAAAATACCAATTATAACTTCTATTCCAGAAGCTAAAATTAACACATCATGATTTTTCTTCATTTTTTCAAATAGTTGTGTTAGAACTTTAATAGCTACTAAATTTTTAGGTGGTTTCTTTACAAGAAAAAATTCTAAATTTTTGCAATCTTTTAATTCAGAAATTCCTTTGTTTTCAAAAGAATAAACAGAGATAGGATATTTTTTTATATTTTTTGTAACATTTCTTGCATATTGTGCTGCACCAACGATAGGATGTAAAAAAGCCAAGTTTAAAATACCTATGCTGATATTTTTCATTTAGATCATCTTTTTAAGCTAATTATTATTAGTTGTGTTTTTTTCATAAATTTTATAGGAATAAAAAGATTAAAAATGATATTGAGGTTACGAAGAATGTGAGTTATGAATATTTGATAGTAATTACTTTGAAGTTTATAGACTAGTTAAGCTTTAAACTTTCACTAGAAATATGGTGTAAAAATAGTTGGAAGTTTACATAAACATAAAGTTTGTAATTAGTTCCGAAAGTATACAAGCCTTTAATTTGTAGTATTTTATTGGTTTTCTTAGAGGATTAATAATCTTGTCTAAAATACTTCTGTAAGTTATTAATTTTTTAATTCTCAAATCCAGTTTTCTAGCCAGATTAACAATTGATGAAAAATTATAAGAATGGAAATGCCCTATTGAGGGATTTAAAGTACCAGCAACAAAATATACTATTCCTTCGCCTCCTTTTTTCAAAACTCTTTTAATTTCTTTCAGTACTTTTTCATCATCTTCTATGTGTTCAATAACATCTATACAAATTACCTTATCAAAAAAATTATCTTTATAAGGTATTTTTAAAGCATTTCCTTTTCTCAAAAAAGCGTTGTTAATCTTTAGATTTCTTGCAATTTTCAATGCTTCTTCCGAAATATCAATACCATGAATTTCCCTGACAAGAGGACTAAGTAATTGAATGAATCTTCCTGATCCGCAACCTACATCTAGAACAACATCACTTCTATCCCATTTTGTGATTTTTTTAAGGAGTAAAAATCTTAAGTATGTGGCTGGTCCTATGTTTATCCAATATCCAGATTTATAGATTTTATCGTAATCAACTTTGGTTTTTATAAAAATCCCCTACTAAATTTAACAAGTCTTACAAAAAAAGTTTCTGGTAAAATTGAAAGAAGTTTATCACTAACCCAATTAAATATTTTTTCCTTCGTTGTTAATTCTTTGTCCATTACCCATTCTTTATTTTTATCACGATGAATACTTTTTACTATTAAGCCTCTCCAAATTTTAGCTTTTATTTTAAACAAATCTTTTTTAAAACAGTTTATTTCATCAACAACTATTTTCGTATCTTCATAGCATCTAAACCTAACTTTTTCCATTACCCACTTTTTAATTAAAGTACCACCAAAACCAGAATAAGCAACCTGCCCATTTTTTAATTTGTAAATATTGTATACCACATCATAACCTTCTTCGGCTTTTTCTACAAGTTTATTAATTATTTCCGGTTCAAAAGTCATATCACTGTCCAAAAAAACAAGATAGTCAAAGTCTTTACTTAAAAAATATTCTCTAATAGCGTTTCTAGCGTCAACTATTTTCCACACTCTATCTTTTCCTTTGATTATTGGCTTAAAATTGATTAAAACAAAATTTTTGTTTTTTACAGGTAGTTTTTTAATATCTTCTGAGGCAAAAACAGTTAAACATTTGTGCTTCGTTTTTTTGTAAATTTCTTGTTGGTTTTTTATAAATTTATCTAAAGCGTATGCGCTTTCTTTTGAAATTGGTGAACCTATTAAAATTTTCAAAGTATCACCTTTTCATAAACTTTCATTGTAGCTTTTGAAGTTTTGTCCCAACTGAATCTCAAACTTCTTTTGAAAAACTTTTTTGCCAATTTATTCCTTTTCTTTTTATTCATTACCATCTCGTAAATTGCGTTCGATAACTCATGTGTGGAAACAACTAAAGAATTTTCTTTTATCTCAGAAGGTATTT
>JAWCDI010000003.1:0-25889 GCA_044343505.1 Candidatus Aenigmatarchaeota archaeon
CTAGGTGATGTGGCGTTAGTTATATCTATTTCGCTTATTGAATTAGCATTACCAGAATTCGGAACGAATAAGAAATGGTAGAATTCAAAAGGAGGTATTCCTTTAAAGCCAAAACGATCTCTAGCTTCGACACTTGAATTTAAAAGTTGGAAGATTGTTAAAAAAATCAAGAGTGAAATTTGCAATTTCCACATATTTATTATTTCGTTTGAACTAAATTAATAACTTAATCTGAAATTTTACACGTTTTTTCCGAAACACTTGATTAATAAAACGCAACAGAAATAAAATTATGGAGTGGTGGAGTAAGACTGGAGAAGAAGTTATAAAAATTTTGAACTCTTCTCCAGAAGGTTTGAGTGAAGCAGAGGCCAGGAAAAGGATAGCTGTTCATGGCTTGAACGATATCCCGAAAAGGATGGAAAAATCCGTTCTAAGCATTTTTCTATACCAAGTTAAAGATCCTTTGTTCTTAATACTTTTCTTCGCAGCTTTGATAGCCGGTTTCACGGGAGGTATAGATGAAGCGATAATCATAATCGCCATACTTTTCGTTAACGTACTAGTTGGATTTTTCCAGGAATACAAGTCTGAAAAAGCGTTGCAGAAACTTTGCAAGTACATAAGATATTGGACTAAAGTTGTGAGGGAGGGAAATCTAAGGGAAATAGATACAAGGTACATAGTCCCTGGAGATATAGTTTTACTCGAGACAGGTGACAGGGTTCCCGCAGACGTTCGCTTATTAGAAGCCGATGACCTTGAGATAGACGAATCTTTGGTTACTGGAGAGTCTTATCCTGTTTTGAAGAAAGCTGAGTTGGTGATGGAAGAAAAAGTTGAGCCACATGAGATGAAAAACATGGCTTTCATGGGAACATTGGTTAAAAGCGGCAAGGGTAAAGGGATAGTTGTAGCTACAGGGATGAAGAGTACTTTTGGAAAAATAGTAGGTTTCATCAAATCCGAAGAACCTTTGAGCAATTATCAGAAGAGTATGAGGAAATTGAGTAGGTTCTTGATGCAAGTTGTGATAGCTGGAGTTATATTCATATTCATAATCAACTCGATAACTGGTAAGAAACTTTTCGATTCACTACTCTTTTCACTGGCTTTGGCTATCGGCATAGTTCCAGAAGCTTTACCAGTTGTAATAACAATAGGACTTTCAAGAGGTGCTATAAGGATGAGTAAGGTTGGAGTTATAACCAAGAAATTGGCAGTGATAGAAGACCTGGGAAACATGGATGTCCTTTGCATAGATAAAACCGGTACTTTAACTCAAAACAAGATAACTTTGATAGATTACTTGAACTTAGATGGGAAAAAAGATGAAGGATTGGTACTATTATCTTCCGTAGCTCTTTCGGTTGTTGAGAAAAAAGGGAAGCTTTTTGGTAATGCGATAGATGTGGCTATAGGAGAGTTTGTTAAGAACTTACCGAAGCCTGATTACGAGGTAGTAGATACCATACCTTTTGATTACGATAGAAAAAGGATGAGTAGCGTTATCAAGTATGGAAGAAAATTTTTACTAGTTTGTAAAGGAGCTCCTGAAAGCTTGATATCAGTTTGTAGCAAGATGAAGAAGAACGGGAAGATTGTGAAGATAGATAAGAGCTTTGTAGAAAAATTTTTGGAAGAGTTATTCAAAAAGGGATATAGAGTTATAGGAGTTGCGAGGAAATTTGTGGAGAAAAAGAGTTCTTACAAGAAAGATGAAGAAAAAGATTTGACACTTTTAGGTTTCTTATGCTTCACAGATCCCCCAAAGCCTGGTATCAAAGAAACCGTGAAATCTTTGAAAAAGTTGGGTGTTGATATAAAAGTTTTAACAGGAGACAATGCTTTGATAGCAGAGAAAGTTATGAGAGAAGTTGGGATTGAAGTTAAAGGAGTTTTGAGTGGTTTGGAGATAGAAGCTATGGACGAAGAAGGTTTGAAAAAAGTTGTTGAAGAAGTGAATTTGTTCGTTAGGCTAACACCGGATCAAAAAGTAAAGATAGTCAAAGCTTTGAAGAAAAACGGACATGTTGTTGGTTTTCTTGGAGATGGTGCGAACGATGCGCCAGCGATGAAGTATGCTGATGTTGGAATTTCTGTTGAGAACGGAATAGACGTGGCTAAAGAAGCTTCAGATGTCATCTTAACCAGGAAAAGCTTGAAAGTTATTCTGGATGGAATAGTTGAGGGTAGGACAACTTTCGGAAACACGACCAAATACATATTGAACACACTTTCAGCAAATCTTGGAAACATGACGAGCTTAGCTATCGTTTCACCGCTTTTGGATTTCTTGCCAATGTTACCATCCCAAATATTGTTAACGAATTTGATAAGTGACGGTCCTCTCCTATCCATATCAACCGATAGGATTGATGAAGAAGAACTGAGTAGACCTAGGCAATGGAATTTGAACTTCGTGGCAAAGTTTTGCGTAATCTTCGGACTAATAAGTTCTATTTTCGATTTCTTGACTATGGCTTCTCTACTCTTCTTGTTGGGTATAAACGTTTCAGCTTTCAGAACTGGCTGGTTCATGGAATCTGTTTTATCGGAAATATTAGTAACTTTCGCTATAAGGACTAGGAAAAGATTTTACAAGAGCAGGCCGAGCAAAATACTCTTACTGACTTCAATAATATTCGCATCATTAACGATATGGATAATCTACTCTCCCTTCAACACATTTTTCGAATTCACACCTTTAGATTTGCCATTTTTCCTACTCATAATTTCCATACTCCTTTGTTACTTTTTGATAGCAGAGATATCTAAGAAAATAGTTTACAGAATTCCAGAGTTCACGATCGACGTTAAATGGTTTAAGTTAAAAAGGTTAAACTTTCTTCATGCTAGTTAATATCTTCCTGTCTTTTGAAATGTAAGGTTCAACTTTATCTCTCAAAAGACCGGAACCTAAGAAATCTTCTTTGAATTTAACTAGCACGAAATTAAATTTCTCACAATTTATCAACTCTTTTGGTGAAACGCTTAGCCCTTCAGCAAATCTCATAGCGTTTTCTTCATCCAGAACAGCCACGTTCTTCTTAGCACTTTTCCCGATGATTTGAGAACCTTCTATGGACAACTGAATTTTCCCATTTCTCTTCAAATTTCCAAAGTGTAACAAGTACATACTTTTTTTCACCATATCTTGGGGTAAATTTTTTGAAATGAAAATTTTTTGATCTTTTCTCAAGAAAAATTCGAAATTTTCGAGAGAAAAATCAGACTCATAATTTTTTTTCAACAATTCTTCTATTTCTTTTGAATTCATTTTCTTAACTTGCATACGAAAAACCCTTCAGTTTTGTTGTCGAAAGGATAAAACCTTATACATTTCTCCACTTCGTTTGAAAATTTAAATTTCCCATATTCCTTTAAACCTTTCCTGTAATTCAATCCAGGTACTTCAACTTCTTCAACTTCAAGACCGAGCTTCTTCACGGCGAAATCCACTACTGCTTCGTTTTCTTCAGGATCTATGGAACAAGTTGAATAAACTATACATCCATCTTTCTTGACCATTTGAGAAGCAGACTTCAACAATTGTTTTTGAACGTTCGAGAGTCTGGATAGGATTTTTTCACCCCAGCAAGATATCTTTAGAGTACCACTACCACTGCAAGGAGCATCTACCAATACCTTGTCAAACTCGATGTCTAAAGGTTTTCTCCCATCATGTTCAAGGACTATAACGTTCATAGCACCTATTTTTTGTAAGTTGAAAGAAAGAGCTTTCAACCTCTTTGGATTTATGTCAACAGCCACTATAAGCCCTTCGTTCTTCATCAACTCAACCATGAAAGTTGTTTTAGATCCTGGCGCAGCACATAAATCTAAAACACTCTCTCCGGGTAATGGGTTCAAAACTAAAGGAGGAACTAAGCTCGACGCATCTTGGATAAAATAGTAACCCAAGAAATATTCCAAAGTTTTGGAAATATTTTCACCAACTTGTAAGAAAAAAGCTTTTTCATACCAAGGCACTGGTTCAAGTTTCCAACCTTTCTCTTCCAACCTTTTCTTCAGTTCTTCAGAGCTTATTTTTAAAGTGTTTGTTCTTATGCACTGTTTCGATCCTTCTGCGTAAAATTTCAACAATTCTTCGAATTCATCACCCAATATTTTCCTAAACTTCTCCTCGAAAGATTTGAATAACTTCATAAGTGAAAATATGTTCGGGAAAATTAAGTTTTTAGCTGGAATATAAGCTTAAATACTTATTTTGAGAAAAATTAAAAGGAGGAGGGAAAGTAGAGAATAACTCTACTTCTTGACTAAAAAAATGGAGGAGGGTTTGAATGTATTTTAAGAAGGGTTTTAGAAAATTCGGAGGAATGAACATCCCGAAGCCGGTAAAAGTTGGTGAAGAGTATGACGTGCAAATAAACGAGATGGGTTCAAGGGGAGACGGAATAGCTAGGATAAAGAATTTTGTAGTCTTCGTGGCAGGAACAAAACAAGGGGAAAAAACCAAGATAAAGATAAAAGAAGTGAAGAACAGGTTCGCTATAGGGGAAAAAGTTGAAAGCGAGAAAGGGGAAGAGGTTTAACTCTTCTCCTGATTTTATTTTATAATTTCTAAGAATTCCAAAGCGTTCTTGTACATCATCACGTTGTTGAACATAACCCAAATTTCTTCAGTACTTTTTTCCAGTCGTAAAACTTTTTCTTTCAACTGCTCCAGTTCACGCTTGCTGAAGTTGTAGTTGTAAATACTTCTCAAGCCAAACCCATGTAACCTGAAGTAAGCTATTTTTTCTTTTCCAAAATAGAGAGGTTCATTCCTGAAAGGATCTACGCATTCCACAAGATCAAACTTCTTACAAATCTTTTTTATCAATTCCGGCTTCTTATGCCATTCCCCACGGGGCTCCCAAACCAAGATCAATTTTTCTCTTTCAATTTTTTCAAAAAACTCTTCCATCCTTCGCACGTTTTCATCACTCGGCTTAAAGCTGGCTGGTGACTGAAATAGCAAAATTTTTGCACCCAAAACTTTACAAATTTCTTTCATACTATCGAACAAATTGACAGAAGCTTTTGAAAATTTTAGTTGATGGGTTATCAGTTGATTGCATTTAACACTGAACTCGAATTTTTTGTTTATCTCATCAACTTGCTCCCTCCATTTTTCTGTTGTAGATAATCTTGGAATCTTGTAAAAAGTTGAATTGACTTCAACACAAGGAAAAAGGGAAGAATAAGCTTGTAAAACTGATTTGAATTTGTTAGCTCTATTCCCGAGAAAATCTCTAGGTCTTAAAAAACCCCAACCACAACATCCTACTTTTATCATTTCATCTCGATACAAATTTACTACCTTTTATAAAAAACCTTAACGGTTTAGCCAAATCTTTTTTCACACCTATTCTGTGCGAGCGAGCAACTTCAAAATCTTCTTCTCCTAAATCAAAAAAATTTATCGGACTTTCTTCGGTTGTGGAATCAATTCCGTTAAGACTTTTATCTATGGCGAAAGCTTTTGAAAGCTTACCCGGTCCTTTAGCCAAATCAAAAAAATCCTCAATTCTTCTATTTCCTTTCATCTCTTCTATTCCTTCTATTGGTTCAATAGCTCTTATCAAAACAGCTCCTGTTTTTCCCCTCTCATGAGCAACCACATTTAGTAACCAGTTGTTGTGAACATTGTAAACCAAAATTTTTCCAGGCTCATCTTTCATAAGCTTAACACAGTGCTTGGGCCTCCCCAAATATGCCCTTGAAGCAGGATCTTTTTCTCCAAAGTAAGCTTCAACTTCAACAATTCTTCCAGACAAGATTTTATCCCCCAACTTTCTTACCAAAATTTTTCCCAGCAACTCTTTAGCCACTTTTTCCGGACTTCTTTCAAAAAATTTTTTCTTCAAAAGCTTCATTTTATCAACCTCTTAAGCTTAAGAAAATCTTCTTCCATCAGCTTTCTGATTTTTGGAAACCTCATAGCAGCAGCGGGATGAAAAGTGAAGAAGTAAATCCTTCCGTCTTTCTTCAAAACTTTGCCATGAATTTCTGAAATTTTTCCTTCAAAACCAAAAGCTTCTCTTGCAACATCACCGAGCAAAACCAAAATTTTAGGCTTTATGACTTCAAGCTGTTCAAAAGTGTAAGACTTGCAAGCTTCGATTTCAGTTTTGCTCGGCCTCCTGTTTTTTGGAGTATGGCATTTCACCACTCCTGTTATGAAAATTTCTTCCCTCTTCAATTTTATTGACTCTAAAAGTTTTTCTAAAAATTTTCCTGCCAAGCCAACAAAAGGTTTTCCTTGAAAGTCTTCATTTCTTCCTGGATTTTGCCCAAGAAAAGCAACTTTTGCATTTGATGGTCCTTCTCCAGGCACAGCATTCTTCCTAATTTTCCAAAGCCCACATTTTTTGCATTTCTTTATTTCCTTTGCAATTTCTTCCAAACTTTTCATCTTTATCTATAAGTAAAATCGTAAAGCTTATTCTTTAAAATTCACATATATTATGCGATTTTCCATGATTCGCTACGTTAACATAAAAAAACCGAAACAAGATGAAAAAGTTTTGGCTTTGCTTAGGCCTTATGTTAGAGAGTGGTTCAAAAGGAATTTCAAAGAGATGATAATCCATCAGAAATTTGCTGTAGAGTTGATTCATAAAGGAAAAAACACTTTGATAACAGCACCAACTGGGAGTGGCAAGACTTTAAGCTCTTTTCTAGCAATTCTCGATCATCTGTTTAGACTTGCAGAAGAGGGAAAGCTTGAAGATATGGTTTATTGTATTTACATTTCCCCACTCAAAGCTTTGGACAACGACGTTCACAGGAACTTGCTCGTTCCGCTAAAAGAAATAAGAGGAATTGCTAAACAACAAGGAATAGAACTACCTGAAGTTAGGATTGGTGTTAGAACGGGGGACACTTCAGCAAATGAGAAGCAAAAACAACTCAAGAAGCCGCCACACATTCTTGTTACAACTCCTGAAACCATTGCTATTGTTTTGAGCACAAGAAAATTCAAAGAAAAGTTCAAAAATGTGAAATGGGTTGTGGTTGATGAAATTCACGAACTTGCAAATTCGAAGCGTGGTGTGCATTTAAGCTTAAGTTTAGAAAGGTTGCAAGAGTTCGTCGGAAAATCTTTGGTTAGGATTGGTTTGGGAGCAACTTTAGAGCCGTTGGATGAAGTCGCAAGGTTTTTAGTCGGTTATGAAGATGGGAAAGAAAGGGATTGTACGATAGTGGATGCGCGCTTTGTGAAACCGATGGACATAAGAGTTTTATCTCCAGTGAAAGATATAGTTTATGCTTCAGCCGAAGAAATAACGAACAGCATGTACAAGCTTTTGAATGAAATGATTTCAAAGCGTAAGACTACGTTAGTTTTCACGAACACCAGAAGTGGAACTGAAAGGGTTGTTCATCACTTGAAACAAATGTTTCCTGAAATTTATAGCGATGAAGATATAGGAGCCCATCACAGCTCAGTATCGAGGGAAATAAGACTTGAGCTTGAAGATAAGTTGAAAAACGGCTTGTTAAAAGCTATAATCTCTTCAACGAGTCTAGAGCTTGGGATAGATATAGGTTACATAGATCTAGTTGTTCAGCTTGGTTCACCGAAGAGTATAGCCAGAGGATTACAAAGGATCGGAAGGGCGGGTCATAAACTACATGAAACTTCTGTTGGGAGGATAATTTGCATGGATCGCGACGATCTAGTTGAAACTGCAGTTATGTTCAAAAAGGCTTACGAGTACTTTTTGGACAAAATTCAAATTCCTCGCAATTGCTTGGACGTTTTAGCTCAACACTTGATGGGAATGAGTTTGGAGAAAAAATGGAAGATAAAGGAAGCTTTCAACTTGGTGAAGAGATCTTATTGCTATCGCGATCTAGATTGGAAAGATTTCGTTTCAGTTCTAGAGTACTTATCAGGAGCTTATCACAGCCTTGAAGATAAGAAGGTTTATGGAAAGATTTGGGTAGATTTCAACGATATGATGTTCGGTAGAAGGGGGAAATACGGTAGAGTGATATATACTTTGAACGTAGGAACTATTCCGGATGAAGTAAAAATAAAGGTCAGGAGTTTAGAAGGAAAATACATAGGCTCTATAGAAGAAGAATTCTTACAAAGGCTTGTTCCAGGCGATATATTCGTGCTAGCTGGAAAAACTTATCAGTTCGTTAAAGCTAAACAAGATCAAGCTTTCGTTTTGCAAGTTAAAGAGAAGAGGCCCACCGTGCCCAGCTGGTTTTCCGAACAATTGCCTTTGAGTTTTGAGCTTGCTTTAGAAGTCGGTAAATTCAGGAAAAAAGTTTTCGAATTATTGGAGAAAAAAGGTAAGGGAGAAGTTGAAAGTTGGTTGCTGAAGAATTATCCTGTAAACGAATGGGCAGCAAAAGCTATAGCTGAATATTTTTATTACCAGAAAAAATTCTTGGAAAAAATGAAAGCTAAAAGCTTTCCTTCTCACGATAACGTTTTGATCGAGAATTACTTCGACGGAAGAAACCAGAACATAATATTCCACACGCTTTACGGGAGAAGAGTTAACGATGCACTATCTAGAGCCTTCGCTTACACTCTAACCAAAAAATTGGGGAGGTCTATAGCCGTCACAGTAACGGATAACGGATTCATGCTTTCCATACCTCACGAAATAGGGGAAGGATGGTTGTTCGTAAAGAAGATCAAAGAGAAGATTAACCCTGAAGAAGTTGTTGATTTGGTTAAAGCAAGGGATTTGGAAGAAACGTTGAAGAAAGCTTTGAGGCAGACAGAACTCTTGAGGAGAAAGTTCAGACATTGTGCGACTAGATCTTTAATGGTGTTGAGGAATTACAAAGGATATGAGATAAGAGTTGCCAAACAACAAATGAACGCCGACAAACTTTTGAGAGTTTGTGAAAAAATAGAGGACTTTCCGGTACTGAAAGAAACTTACCGCGAGATATTGCAAGATTTCATGGATGTTGAGCACGCTAAAGAGATTTTGAAGAAAATCGAAGAAGGGAAGATAAAGCTCGAATTCTTGGGTGAAAGTGATGTACCGAGTCCTTTCTCACATTCCCTCATAGCTCTGGGTGAAAGCGATGTCGTTTTGATGGAAGATAGGAAAAAATTATTATTAGAGCTTCATAAAAAAGTTTTGGAGAAGGTGGGAAAGTGAAAGATTTGATAGGGAAGAAAGTTAAGTTGATAGCGATGATGGGTGACACATCGGTATCTTTCGAAGGGATTTTGAGTGAAGTGGATCAGTGGATAGTGATAGAATCGAAAGGTAAGAAGAGGATAATAAACAGGGATGCTGTTGTTTATGTCGAAGAAAGATGAATTGGAGATTTTTCCTGGGATTAAGATATTGAAGAGCTATCCAGCACTTTATTTCGAAAATTTCGATTTGATAGCTGTTTCGGATCTTCAATTGGGTGAAGAGTTATACTTGAGTGAGCAAGGCATTTTCGTTCCACAAGTTCAGTTGAAAGAAATAATGAAAGAATTGAAAGGTATTTTCAAGATAGTTAAGCCGGAGAAATTCTTGATAAATGGTGATGTGAAGCACGAGTTTGGAGAAGCTTCTTCTCAAGAATGGAGGGAAGTTATGGAGTTGATGAAATACTTGAAGAGAAAAGTTAAAGATGTGATCGTTGTCAGGGGGAATCATGATAATTACTTGATGAACATAGCCAGCAAGATAGATATGAAAGTTTTCGATCCTTACTATAAAATCGATGGAGTTTTGTTCACACATGGTCACAAAAAAGTTGAGATTCAGGAAGATGTTGAGATAGTGGTAATAGGACATGAACAACCAGCTATAATGCTGAAAGAAGGTTACGATAGGGTAAAAATCCCTTGTTTCCTCCACGGAAAAATGAAAAATGGGAAGAAGATAATATGCATGCCCGCTTTTTCCCCACTTGCTTCGGGTGTTGCGGTTAACGTTATAGAAAAAAACGAGCTGCTTTCTCCTGTTTTAAGGGAAGATGTTGATGTGGATGAGCTAATACCCATAGCGATCGATAAAGAGGTTGGAGTGCTCGAGTTTCCGAAAATTGGGAAGATAAGGTTTTAAGTCAACAAATGCAAATTACCAATCCTTACTTTTTCCAGACCTTCTTCTTCAGCCACTTTTAAACATTTCAAAGCCATTTCTTTTTCTGTGAAAGGCAAATCCGAGAAGAGGAAAGTTGGGTAAAAAGCGAGTAAAGAATAAGGGATCGTTTTATCAATTCTTGCGATGAACCTTGCTATTTTCTTGACTTCTTCTTCATTCACGTAGCCTGGTACGAGCAAAGTGCTGGCATGCAAGAAAGGGACTTCTTTCCTCTCTTCATGGAATTTTGAGAGGAGCTTGAAGTTCTTCAAAACTTTTTTATTCGAAACTCCGCAAAGCGCTAAAGAAATCTTTTCATCCCAACACTTCAAATCAAATTTCAATATACCTCCAGATTCAAGAGATATTTCAGCAAACTCTTTAAGTAAATTCGGGTTCAAGTTTCCGTTAGTTTCCATACAAATCCTTAAATTTTTGAATTTTTTCATAGCTATCCTTGCAGTTTCTATCGCATGTACAACTTGAGGTCCAGGGTCTCCACCGAAGAAGCAAATACAACTAACTCTTTCATGAACTTTACCAGCTAAATCTTCAGCTGAAATTAAAGTTGATGAAAAAACTTTTTCCCTGAAATGCCAGTTCTGACAGAACAAACAGTTGAAATTGCAAGCTGAATAAAAAACTGCAAGGTTGTAAAAGCCAAACTCAGGTCCGTTTTTCCTAGCGTATCTTGGATAACCACAACCAGTACCAGCAGGACAAACCCAAGAGGCGACACAGTTAGTTACGTGAGGATCGTAATACCATTCACACAACCCCTTTTCTCCACTTCCAGCAAGCCTGAATAGCTTACCGTCTCTATTCTCAACCAAACCACAAAATCCTTTTTCCCCCAAACCAATTTTACAATTGTTTCCACAAATTCCACAACTCAAACCATTTTTTGTCCTAGGAATTTTTTCGGGTAGTTCGAAAATTTTTCTCGAATTTGAATGAGCTCTTAAAGCTATTTCAACTGCTTTCCCGTTTTTCAAAATACAATTCCTACACAGCCCTAAGTAAGATGATACGTAAATGGATTTTTCACCACAAATTTTACAGATCCCCATATCCAAACCTGATTATTTTTTCTGGTGTTATCACTACATCAACTCTTGTATCGTTTTCTTCAACAGGAACTTTGTCCACTATTTGACATTCATGTATCGTGGTAACTACAGGAATATCCCCAAATTTTTCTTTAAAAGTTTTTATTTCCCTATCTCCATATCCACCACCTTTTCCCAATCTGTAGAAATTCTTATCAACAGCAACACATCCGATAACGATCAAATCAGGTTTGATCAATTCTTTCAACTTTTCTCCAAACTTCAAAGCACCTTTTATGGTTGATGCAAATTTTTCCATTCCTTTAACTTTTTTCGGATCTATCTTAAGATAACCTAACTTAAGCCTTGGCGATGCCATTATCAATATTTTTCCATCGAGAAGGGCTAGCTCTCTAACTTTTTGCTGAGCAAAGTCGGGATTAGCGAATATCACCTTTGCCCTTTTCCATTCTTCCAATTCCCTTATTTTTTCAGCAGCTTTTTCACTACCAACGAAATTCGGAATTCTACCTTTAAGCGGAAAAGGTGGCTTCCCAAACTTCAATCTTTCCATTTTATTCCAGATTTCTTCTCTCAACTTTTTCTTCTCATCTTTTAAAAAAATCATCTAAATATATTCTTGAAATTCATTTTTAATTATGGAGCAAATTAAATTGAAAAGATCGAGGATTTCTTTCTTCTACAATTACCTCTTATCTTTCTTCCTTTTGATCTTCATGATTTCATTCAATTCCCTTGATTTCAGCGAAACTTCTAAAAAGATTTCAACTTTTGTTTGTTCTTCCTTGATATTGATATTGTTGATGGAGCCTGAAGTGGAGAGGAGTTACAGGTATTACTTGATAGAAGAATCAGCCATAACTAAAGTAGAAGGTTTGTTGAACAAGAGAAAGATAACAGTACCTTACGATCAAATAACTAGCGTTGAACTTTTTAAAACACCGATAGGAAGGATATTCAAGTTCGGTGATGTGAAGGTATTCGGAGTTAAAGATGAGATTTTGTTGAAAGGTGCGAGGTATCCAGATAAGATACATGCTTTGCTGGAGGAAAAGATAAAAATTTTTAAGAAGAAGAGTGTTTAGGGGAAAAGTGAAAGTATTTCTACAAGCTTACGGATGCTCTTCGAATTTAGCGGACCTAGAAATAGCTTCAGGCCTTTTAGAGCGAGCTGGTTTTGAGATCGTTGAAGATCATGCGAAATCTGATGTGAACGTTATTTTAACTTGCGTGGTCAAAGAACCAACTTTCAACAAGATGATCCACAAGATCGAAGAGCTCACGCGAACAGGAAAACCTTTAGTAGTTGCTGGTTGTATGGCCAAGACTGATTTTAAAATTATAGAAAAAATTAATCCAAGAGCTAGCTTGGTAACTCCTGATAACGTGGTAAAAATAGTTGAGGCTGTTCGTTCTTCTTTGGAAGGAAAGAAATTGGTTTTGATAGAAGATGTGAAAATGGCTAAAGTTGGTTTACCTAGATGTAGGAAGAATCCTGTGGTTGGAATAGTTGAAATAGGGCGTGGTTGCACTTCGAATTGTAGCTACTGCTATGAACCTTACAGGGGAAAGCTCTTCAGTTATCCGTTGAATCAAGTTTTGGAAGAAGTTGAAAGATCTTTGAAGGAAGGATGTAGAGAGATATGGCTTACAAGCTTGGATTGTGGGTGCTATGGTTTTGAAATTGGTTTAAGCTTGGTCGACCTTTTGAGAGAAGTTGTTAAGTTGGACGGAAAGTTTTTTATTAGAGTTGGTATGATGAACCCATTACACGTTAAAAATTTTTTAAGAGATTTGATAGAAGTTTATGAAAACGAGAAGATGTTCAAGTTTTTGCATTTGCCTTTGCAATCTGGAAGCGATGAAATATTGAGGTTGATGAAACGAGGGTATGAAGCTAAAGATTTTTTGAAGATTGTGAAGAAGTTCAGAAAAGCTTTTCCTGAATTGAGTTTGAGCACTGATGTAATAATAGGATTTCCGGGAGAAACTGAAAAAAATTTCGAAGAAACTTTGAATGTTTTGAAAAAAGTTGAGCCAGATGTGGTTAACGTATCTAAATTTGGGGCAAGGCCAGGAACCGAAGCCATGGGAATGGAGAAAGTCGATAGAGAGAAAATAAAAGAGAGGAGTTTGATGTTGAGTAGCTTTTTGAAGAAAATATTCTTGGAGAGAAATGAAAGATGGGTAGGTTGGAGAGGTGAAGTTATTGTGGATGAAATCGGGAAAAGAAATTTCGTGGCTAGGAATTTCGCTTACAAGCCAATCGTCTTGGAAAAAGGAAGATTGGGTGAATTCGTACGAGTTGAAGTTAAGGAGGTGAGGGAAAATTTCTTGATAGGTAAAGTTTAATAAAGGTTTTTTAAAAATATTTATGAAGAAGGGAAATGTTCGGACCCCATCTTACCCTAGATCTGTACGGATGTAACAAAAACAAACTTTCAGATAAAAACTTCATAGCTAATTTCTTGGAAGAATTGCCTAGCATAATAGGGATGAAGAAGATCTCCGAACCTCAAGTATTTGAATACAAAGGGAGCAAAAATTCTTTCGATTCAGGAGGAATTTCAGCCTTCATACTCATAGCCGAAAGTCACATAAGCGTTCACACTTTCGTTGAACAAGCTTTCGCTTCTGTGGATATATTCTCTTGTAAAGATTTCGACCCGAAGAAAGCGGAAGCTTTTGTTGTTGAAAAATTTGAACCGAAGAAAGTTGAAAAGCATTTCATCATGAGAGGAAAAGAATTTCCAAAAAATTTGGAAAAGGCGAGTGAAATAGTTGTGAAAGAAAGGAAGAAGATTACTTCTTCATGAGTTTCTTCACAGTTTCCATCACAGTCTTGGCTTCTATCCTTCCTCTAACTCTACTCATCACTATGCCAACAGCTTTCTCATAGCTTAGACCGGGCTGGGCCAAAACTTCTTCAACTATCTTCTTAAGCTCGTTCAAGCTTATAGGCCTCAAGTTCAACTCTTTTATAACGTTTGCCACACTCTCACCAGGATAATTGGCCAAATACTTCAGTATCTCAGGTATAGCTTCTTTAACTATCTCTTTTTTCTCCAAGGCATCGAAAATTTCAAAGAAATGTTTCTCAGTTATCCTCCCAACTTCTACTTTCTCCCTCCTCTGTAAATCTTTCAGTATGTTAACGAAAGTGTTTGCGACTACGCTTGGCGCTACATCGTATTTTTCAACTATTCTTTCAAAAATCTCGAAATATTTGGATTCTAGCAACGGTTTTGCAAGCTCATCAGATAGCTTGAACTTTTTCTTAAACCTCTGGTATTTCTTCGTCCAAGGTTCTGGCAATTTTTTCTTCAATTCTTCCAGAAATCCTTTTTCTAACAATACAGGCTTAACATCAGTTTCTGGATAAAGCCTTGCAGCTCCTGGTAATGGTCGAGTAAACCTTGTTATACCTTGCTCATCAGCATTTCTAGTTTCTCTCTCAGGACCAACTTCTAAAATCCTGTTTATTTTTTTCAATAGTTCCTCGGAAACTTTCCCACCAGTTTTTGTTTCTCCCAGGAATATTATAGCATCTTCTTCACAAGCTTTGAGGTGTTCTTTTATTCTATTGAATTCATTCACGATTTTGTATTTAGATAAATCTTCGTCGGAATGTATTATTCCTTCTAAACCAAAAGCTTGAACGAATTCCGCAAGCTCTTTACCCAGAGTTTTGCCGGGGAATATTTCCCTTTTCAAGTAACCGGAAAATTTTGGCAATTTGAGGGCAAAAACTTTTCCACCACTTTCCACCACATACCTCAATATCCTGCAGTCACTATCTTTAAAAAATTCGCTCACGTCGAAAGGTTTTAAGTTTACCTTCTTCACACCTTTTTTCCTGATCTCGGCTTTTATATCCAGCAAAGACAGCTGCCTTCTCACTTCATTCTCTATAACTTTTGATATCAAGCCGAGCTCTTGCACACCCTTTATTTCACTCCTTTCACAATTTTTTATCGAAATGTTCAGGTCTTGCCTTATAGCTCCGATTTCATGCTTAGTCTTTCCAGTCGAGCGACAGATCATTCCTATCTGGTAAGCTATATCTTCTATTTCTTCCGGGTCAAAACCTTGTATTATCCCTGTGGAAATTTCAACGAGCGGAATACCGAGCCTGTTCAACCTGTAAGTTACCTTGCCTTTTTCTTCCGAAACTATAGCGGCAGCATCTTCTTCCAAGCTAACGCTTTTTATCTCAATTTTTTTGCCTTTGTACTTCAAGAAGCCGTTCATCCCGATTATCATCGTTCTTTGAAACCCTGTTGTATTGCTCCCATCTATGACAGTTTTTCGCATCACTTCAACCTCTTCAGGAATTTGGCAGTTCAATAGCATGGCGATTTGTAAGGCTACGCTCAAAGCTTCCGGATTTATATCATGAGGAGGTTCTTCATCCAGCTCGACCAAGCAACTTTCATTTTTAAAAGCCTGGTAGAAAAAAGTTCTGTCCCTCAAATATTCGTACTGAGCTGCTATATCGATTTCTCCGAGCTCACTAGCTACAGGATGCTGTTTTCTCATTATTATTGCCACAGGCTCTTTCTCTTGCATTGTTGTTAGACATGAACAGAAAAGTTTTTCCCTTACATCAAGCTGCTGATGGATAACTTGGTTATGTGTGTAATCACACATAACTTTCAAGTCCGACTTTCAATCCAAGTTTTTTGTAATTAATTTTGATCAACTATCTTTCACCTCCTTTAATTCTTTTTTTGCCTTTTCTTTGAATGTTATAACTTGGTTTTTAATTTTATTTTTTAAAAGAGTTAATTGTGGCAAAATATTTTTCCAACTTTTTTCTTTTTCAATGTTTATGATAAATTGAATTTTTTCAATTTTTTCAAGATGCTTAGAATATAAGAGCAACTTTTTGGCTAATTCTACTACTTCTTTACGTCTGCAAATTCGCAAAAAGCATAAACCCTTTTTTTCACCATACGTTGGGTGAAAATTTAATTTTTCTAATTTTGATTTAATAAACTTCAAAATCTTTATATCTTTACTCTGAAGCTCAAAGATAGTGTTTATCTTATCTTTATGTGATTTACTTATCCCCCAATAACCTTCTGCATCTGCATAACCTGCTAAAAAAGAGTAAAATGTATTTTCATCCTCATCTTGTACTATCCATTCTGGTATCATTCTTCTGTATTTCTCTAGTAGAAAAGAAAATGAATCATCAAGACCACATCTTATTCCCCACTCATAACCTAATGTTCCTTTTCTAGGATATTTGGATACATAACCATATTTTGAAAAGAGTTCAGAGAAGAGATAAATCATGGCTGGATGTGTGGTTGTTGTCCATACTTCTATAGTTTGGTAGCGTCGGCGTACATATACATCACCAATACAGAATCCGAGTAAATATGCCTTAATCAATTTGTCTTGAGAAAAAGAACTTCTCGGATACTTTCTACATGCCTCTGCCCCATTTCTTATAGGTATGTTAGCTTTCTTCAACCATTTACGCACAGAAGAAGGCGAAACATTTAAGATTTTTGCTATTTTTTCAGTCGATTTCCCTTCCTCTGTATACATCTTATAAATCTCTCCGTAAGGAGGGGCTTTCATCTTTAGAACTCCTATCTGGGCTGGAGTTCTTGTAGACATTTTCCATTTTTTCATTATATAACTTACTGCTGCACCTGAGACATTATATAACATCCCAATACTTTTGGTACTCATTTTCTTTTCATAATATAGCTCTTTTAGTTCATCAGGAGAAATTACTAATTTTTTCCGCAAAGCTCCTGCTTCTGATTTACTTCTAGTTGGTATGTTGTGCTTTTTCATCCAACGCCACAAAGTACCAGTATTAATTCCGATGCTCTTTGCTATCACGGGTAGCGACTTTTTTTCTTCACAATAAAGCTTATAAATAACTCTGGGATCTAAATTTTTTGTAGACATTTTAATTTTTTCATTTGTCTTGTTAACTCTTAGAGCTCTAGGGATAATATCTACTTTATTTAATAATTGTGTAAGTGAATTTTCTATTTTTTCACTCATCTTTCAACCCTTTTCGATATTTCACCAGCATAGTTCGTTAACATCATCTCTTTAATTTTTTTCATATCTTTAGTGTGGCCCAAAACCCAAGCAAGCTTGACAAAAGCAGTTTCAGGTAACCAATCACAACCGTTACCTATAACCCCAGCCTCATCCAAAAGCCTACCAGACGAATAAACGTTCAAGTTGAGCCTACCAAAAATCGTTTGTGGTGCAATTACAACAGGAATTCCTGAAGAAATCAATGTTTTGATAGCTGGTAATAAGCTCTTAGCTAGCTTATCGTTACCAGGATTGGTCGGAACATGGCCTAAACCTGTTCCAGCCAAAACCACACCTTCAAAATATTTCGATAGACTTTCTATGAATTCAGGTTTAATTCCAGGATAAACGTGGATTAAAGCAACGTTTGGGTTTATCTTATCGTCAACTTTCAAGCTTCTCTTACCTCTTCTGTTGAAGTCATACCTCAAATACTCAATCCTCTTTTCTTGATACCAAACTTTTGCAAAAGGCAAAACGTTTACAGACTGAAAAGCATCCCTTCTGCTTGTGTGCATTTTCCTGATTTTCGTGCCTTGATGAAGAAAACAGAAATCATCATTCATGCTTGCGTGCATGCAAACGCAAACTTCGGCAACATCGCTTTTGCTCGCTGCTAAAACAGAGCAAGACAAATTCATAGCATTATCGCTCGACCCCCTATCACTACTCCTCTGAGCTCCTACTAACACAACAGGAACAGGCAGATCCCTCAACATGAAGCTCAATGCAGCTGAAGTGTAGTGTAGAGTATCGGTACCGTGCATTAAAACAACGCCATCACAACCATCTTTAACTTCCTTTTCCACTTCCCTAGCTATGATTTGCCAATGGCTTGGTGTCATGTCTTCTGAGAACAAATCGAAAAGCTTTCTTGCTTTAATGTTGGCCATTTCGCCTATTTCTGGAAAAGTGGAAAGCAAGTCAGCAGGAGAAAAAGCTGGGAAAACTGCTCCTGTTGTGTATTCTACCCTTGAAGCTATGGTTCCACCACACCCCAATATGGAAACTGTTGGCTTTTCTTTCTCAAATTTCGGTTTAAAAACAGAAGGTTTGAATTTTATCGGTTTTCCTTTTTTAACTAACTTTATCTCTACACCTTTCTCAAACTTTATTCCCACGTTATAACCATTGTCAAGTTTAACAACAAGAACTGAAGGATCACCCAACGTTATCCTTGGCATTAACAAGCCTTCATAGCTTACTTTACCCTTTTTAACTCTCACTCGATCTCCAACAGAAATTTTTTTACTTTTAAGTAGTGACAAGATTTCCTGGGAGTACAAAAGTTTCACACTCCATAAATAAATTGGAATAAAGGGATATTAATTTGTTTAGGGTTTAAAAATCGAGTAATACAAACTTACGGACAAAAGTTTTTTTACTTATTAGCTACTCTCTGCCATTTCTTCCTAAGCCAATAATCCCTAAAGTTTTATTCGCCAGTTCTAAAACTTCAATTTGTTTACTTTTCCTTTAGGAAACAAAAATATATATTTTTTGTTTCCTATATTTCTTTTATGTTAAGAGAAGTTTTGTTGGAGTGGAAAGAGAAAGAACTACCACAAAACATAGTCAAAAGAGATTTAAAAGTTTGGATGAACAACCATATTGTTTCAATAATAGGACCAAGAAGAGCGGGGAAAACTTACTTCATGTTTCAACTCATAAAAGAGCTTTTTGAGAAGAAACTGAGTAAAGAAAATGTTGTTTACGTGGATTTCACTGATCCGAGAACAAAAAAAGTTGGGATTTCTGAATTTTTGAAAGAAGTCAATTCCTTGTTTGAGGACAAGATTTTTCTTTTCTTAGACGAAATTCAAGAACTTGAGAATTGGTCTTCTTTTCTCAGAACTCTACACAATTTTCAAAAGTATAAAATAATAATTTCTGGCTCTTCTTCAAAACTCTTAAGCAAAGAAATTTCAACAGAGTTGAGAGGGAGGTGTATTTCTTTCATAATTTTTCCTTTCAACTTCAGAGAATTCCTTGAAATTAAAAAATTCAAAATTGAAAGAGAAGTCTCAGAAGCAAAAATTGGAGAAATTTTAAGGCTTTTGAAAGAGTACGTGGAATTTGGCGGGTACCCGGAAATTCTTTTGACTGATGAAAAAAATAAAAAACTTGAAATTGCAAGAACTTATTTCATCACAATATTCTTCAAGGACTTGATAGAAAGATTCAAAATTAAAAACATAGCACTTATGGATTATTTTGTTAGGTATTGTATAGCCAATTCTTCTTCTTATGTTTCGATATCAAAAATCGAGGATAAACTCAAATCAGTTGGCTTAAAAGTTAGCAAAAAGACTTTGGCGAATTACTTAAAGTACGTGGAAGAAGCCCTGTTTGTTTTTCCTGTGAAGAGATTTTCTCTAAAGTATAGCGAGAGGGCTCAATACCCTGCTAAGATTTATTTAGTTGATAATGTTTACTTTGGGATTGAACCAAGATTTTCAAGAGATATTGGTAAAAAAATTGAAAACTTAGTAGCTATGCAACTCTTGAAGAAAAAATTCGAAGGAAAATTTGACGACATTTTTTACTTCAAATCAAATGATTATGAAGTTGATTTTGTTTTGAAGGAAGGATTGAAAGTTAAGCAACTAATTCAAGTTACTTATGCTTCTGGTAAAGATGAAATTGAAAAAAGGGAAATTAAGGCTTTGATTAAAGCAAGTGAAGAATTGAAATGTAAAGATCTTTTGATAATAACTTGGGATTATGAAGATGAGATAAAAGTTAAGAATAAGAGAATTGTTTATAAGCCTTTGTGGAAGTGGCTTTTGGAAGAAAAATGAAAGAAGCTATTCTTAGCATGGCAAGGCTTTGGTTAGCAGATGAAATTGATAGAAGAAATAAAAAGCTTTAGTTAAGGCTTCTGAAGAACTAAAATGTAAAATTTGTCAATATTAGATGGAATTATGAGGATAATAAAGCGATTAAGTGCATACTTTTATGGAAATAGTTGTTATTTTAACAACATAACTACAAGCTTTTTAAAAATGTTTGTGATTATAATATTATGAACATTGAAGAAATTAAAAGGGTTATAGTAGCTCAAAAAGAAGAAGTGGAGGAAAAATTCAAGAAAACAAAAATAATTAAAAGAGAAGCTGATAAGAATAAGCTGAAAAAATACCTGTTACATCCAAATATATTGGCAATTTTGGGAATTAGAAGATGTGGAAAATCAATTTTTTCACTACAAATTTTTGAAGGAGAAAAATATGGATATATAAATTTTGATGACGAAAGACTAACAGAATTTACAACAAAAGATTTTGAGAAATTGCTACAAAGCTTTTATGAACTGTATGGGGAAATAGATCATGTAATTTTGGACGAACCACATAATATACATGCTTGGGAACTTTTTGTTAATAGATTGAGAAGAACAAAAAAGGTTATAATTACTGGAAGTAATTCAAAACTTTTATCTGGCGAATTAGCAACTCATTTAACTGGAAGATATATTGATTTTACTTTATTTCCATTTAGCTTTAGGGAGTTTTTACAATATAATGATATAACTTTTGAGAACGAAAACCTTTACTCAACAAAAACGTTGGCTATTGTAAAAAATAGTCTTAACAACTATCTAAAAATTGGTGGTCTCCCAGAGGTTTATTTATTTGGAAAAGAAATTCTTGTGAGGATTTTTTCTGATATAGTTGAAAAGGACATTTTAAAAAGATTAAAAATAAAGAAGAAAGCTACGTTTAAAGAGCTTGCAAAATATTTAATAGCAAATTCTTCATCGGAAACAACATTTTCTAAATTGAGAAATATCTTCGATATAAAAGATTTACACACTATAAAAGATTGGATAAATGGGATGGAAAATGCATATCTAATAAAAACCATTAACAGATTTTCTCCTAAATTAAAAGAGCAATTTCTTGCACCGAAAAAAATTTATTGTATTGATGTTGGGATTGTTAACACAATCGGATTTAAGATGAGTCAAAATACTGGAAAGCTAATAGAAAATCTGGTAGCCATAGAACTTCTTAGGAAAAAAAGTTATTGGTTTAGCAACTGGGAAATATTTTATTGGAAAGATTATCAGCAGAATGAAGTTGATTTTGTTGTAAAAGAGGGATTAAAAATAAAGCAATTGATTCAAGTTACTTATGCTTCTGGTAAAGATGAAATTGATAGAAGAGAAATAAAAGCTTTGTTAAAAGCTAGTGAGCAGTTGAAATGTGAAAATTTGCTTATAATTACCTGGGATTATGAAGGTGAGCTAAAAGTTAAGAATAAAAAAATTGTTTTCAAGCCTTTGTGGAAGTGGCTTTTGGAAGAAGGATAGGATTTAAATTTTTAATTTTTTTTAATTAATATAAATTATGTATAAAAATTTCATATTCATTTTAACCGGAATAATTGTTGCCTCAGCATTGGTAGCAACACTGTTTTTATTTAAAGGGGTTCAAAAGAGTGGTACACCTTTGGAAGGTGGCATAACACCAGAAAATATTCTTAAAATTAAAGGAATTGGCTTCAAAAAAGAAGCTTGGGCAGAATATAAAATGGAAGGCTATGGTGTAACAATTGAAGGTGGAGCAACAACTCAAAAAATCGGGAAATTGTTAGTTAAACTCATTTCCCTTCCGATTCAAGGTAAAGAACATATTGGAATCGAGTTAGACGGAAAAGAGGAGAGTGGTATCGAGGGTTTCACATTTGCTATTTTATTCCATCCAGGAACGAATGAAACAGTTTATCTGTTGAAAACAAAAAGAGCTCCAACTCTTTGTTTAAAACAATTACCACCAACTGCTAGTGGTTTACCTTCTGAAGAATTTTCTAGGAAGAATTTGGAAAATGAATATAGTGTTGACACTTCTGAATGGAGTTTTGTTGGTAAAGAAAAAATAACTTTAGAATCTGGGAAGCAAATCGAGGTTTACAAATTTAGAAGAGAAACGATTTTTGAAGGAAACAAAATCATCAATGAACTTTGGCTTTCAGGAGAAGTGCCGACTTATCTTGTGATGAATAGTGAAATCGTAGATAAAACAAAAAGATCAATTACTTTAATCAATTTCGGGATGGACGGAGGTTTACCAAATTTCACTAACGATGATTTGAAAGCTTGTGAAAGTGAAAGTCAAATTCCTGGATTTCCTTCAGAGATTCAAAAGATGGCTTGCAATAGTGACGAAGACTGTGCATGTGGAGTAGATAAACAAACTGGGAAATGCGCTTATGGAAATAAACAGTTTATCGATACTTCAAAACAGTGTCCAGATTTTTGTACAGGAATTGCGGGTAATTTAAGAATAAAATGTTTAAATAATGTTTGCATGCTAGTGCCTGTATAATTCTGAAAAATTTTCCTCATGAGAACAAAGGAAATTATAAGATATCCTAGAGCAAAAACTTCATATACTTTTCGGTTATTGAGAAGTTCTAGAACTTCGAAAAAAATTTAAAGATTAAATTTTCTTTTAATATCATGGAATTTCAGTATTTATACAAATTAAGGAAAAATCTAATGAAAAAAGAGGGGAAAAATCTCAAACTTCTATTAGCTAATTTTGAAGGGAGTGTGCAGCAAAAAGATATAGAGAAGAGAACATCTTTGATTGAAAGTTTTTTTAGATTGAAGGTTGATGTACCTGCCTGGGAAGATCCTAACTTTAACTGGCAAGACAAGGAAATGATAATGAATTCTATGGCTGATCGGTTCGACATGCCGTCTTGGGCTTTGTATAGATTGGAAGGTAGGGCAGAATTGTGTGAAGATTTGAAAAAATACAACAAAGTTTTCATATACCAAATGAAAGGATGTAATTTCCATTGTCCTTATTGTTATGTCGATGATTACAACAAGGATGGTATTCAAGATGCGAATTCCAGATTTCTTTCTATCGAAGAAATTATCCAAGCTTTTCTAAGGAATAGGGATAATATGCTCAACAGGATTAGACCTAGCGGTGGTGAGCCAAGCCTTGTGCCGGAACAATGGCTCTACTTGTTAGAAAAATTGGAAGATTATGAGTTGTCCAAAGAGGTTCACGTTCAAAGTGATACAAATTTGAGTACAGGACATTTCATGGATGATATGGAAAAAAGAGGAGAAATTGATAGGAATTTGTTGAAAGATGTTGCTGGTTATAGGAATTTTAGTCTCCTCACAAGCTTCAAAGGAACAGATCCTGAGAATTTCCTTGAAAACACGAGAAGTAAAAAAGAATTTTTTGAAGAACAGTTTTACTCTTTTAGTAAATATCTTGAAGCAGGGATAGATGTTTATCCATTCCTTTACAACCCAAATCCAAACTCTTTAGAATCTTTCATGGATAGATTTGAAAAGGAATTTGGAAAAGAAATTTGCAAGAAAGTTTGGATTTTCAGGATTAAAATTTACGATGTAACAGGGAAGAGGCTTAAAAATGAAGCAAAGGCCATGTCTTTGGATCCAGAAGCTTATGTTAAAAGATATGAAGAAGAATGGGAAAAAAATTTCGTTGAATCGGAAAAAATCATGGAAAGAATTATGAAAGAAAGGTTTGGTGTTAACTACAAAAAAGTTTTGAGAGTTGGTTGAGAAGTTAATAGTATAAATTTTTTTCTCCACAGTTTTTCTATTATGAGTGTCACGAAAGAAGAGATCAAAAAAGGTGTGGAAGAAATTTTGAAAGTGTTGTACGAGGAAAAATTTCCTTATGAGAAAATGGAAGAAGAGATAACATTACCAAGAGGTGAAATACAGTTGAGGTTGAATAAAGTTAGGTATGTTGTGTATGACTTAGGGGTTGTGTTGGAAGTTTCGGTGGACGAAGAAGAAAAATCTTCAAAGATATTTTTGAAATTCAAAAAACTTCTACCAAATTACAAATGGTTTTACAAGGATAGAAGCGGTAACATAATCCAGTACAAAAAAATAGATTCGGTTGAAGGTTGGAGGATAGAAAAAGAATTGAAAGAACTCTACAATCTCTTGAACAACCTCAAAAATTAAAAAATATTTTTTCACTCAAAGTATCATTATGCCAGCAAACTTACCTGCTGAATGGTTTGCGATTGAAAAAGAATATTTGGAAGAAAGAAGTTTGGAAAGAAAGATCGAACTCTTGAAGAAGTTGATTTCTGTAACACCAAAGCACAAAGGGACAGAAAATCTTCTGGCCGATCTGAGGAAGAGGCTTTCAAGACTGGAAGAAAAGCTGGAGAAAAGGGGTAGAAAGCCTGGTAAAAAAGCTTGTATTAAGAAATCCGGCGATTTACTAGTTGCAATTCTCGGCTTGACTAAAAGTGGTAAAAGCTCTTTGCTGAACGCTTTGACAAACGCTAAAGCTGAAGTAAGCTTTCAGCCGTACACAACGAAAGAGCCTGTAACTGGAGTTTGTTTTTTTGAAGGTGTAGCTATTCAGTTTGTGGAAATCCCTTCCTTCTTTTTACCCAGGCACATGAGTTTAGCTCACGTAGCAGATTTGATTTTAATCCTAGCTAACAGCGAGGAAGAAAAAGCCGAAGTTGAAAAAATCATCACGGATCATAAAATAGAGAAGAAAAAAATTTTTTGGTCGATCGAGAGAAAAGATCATGAACAACTTTTGAAGAAGATAGTAGAAGAGGCTGATGTAGTGAGAGTTTTCACCAAGCCGATAGGAAAACCTAAAGAAGAGAAAGCTTTGGTTTTGAAGAAAGGGAGTAGCGTGAAAGATTTGATCGAAAGGATCAATAAAAACTGGATGAAAAGCTTTAAATTCGCGAGAATTTTCGATGAAACTTCTTTTTCTGGAAGAAAAGTTGGGCTGAATTATTTGCTTAAGGATAAAGATGTTGTTGAGTTACACGTGTAAATTTTTCTCTTTAAAACTTTTTCATCACCAACTAAAATTGAGGTTTAAAAGGTTTTTGTTGAGTGTAATCAAGTTTTAAACTCACTTAAGTGGTTAATTTTCACCACTCTGAGTGGTGGCTTAATTTTATATACTCCTTTCCTAAATTAATAACTGAGAAGTGGTAACAATGATAGATTTGCATTTGATAGCAAGCTTCATGTTCTACTCAAGCCTAGGGGCGATAACAAGAGCTTTATTCGGAATCTACAAGGCTTACGTGAGCGTTATCGATTTTAGAATTGATTGGAGAAGGGTCTTAATCGAGATAATAGCTTCAATATTTTTCGGGACTTTTGGTGCTTTGATATTGAAAGAAGTTGGAGTTTTCAACTTCAGCATGGTCATAACAGCTTTGATAGCAGGCTTTTTTGGCGCTGATATTGTGAGCTTGATAACGAAAAAATTTGGTTTGACCAAAAGCTTGGAAGTGAAAGTTGTAGAGCAACAAGTTGCTTTAAGTGAATTTAACCAAAGACAAATAGCTGCTTTGGAGTATTTGAAGAATCACAAGAAGATCACAAACTCAATTTACCAAAAGCTGAACCAAGTTGATATCAATACTGCTAAGAGAGATTTGGCAAAGCTTGTGAAGAAAGGGAAGCTCAAGAGGTTTGGCAAAGGCAAATCAACTTATTACACTTTAGCTGGTTCTGGCTAGATGCTGGTCTGAATGCTGGCTTAAGCCAGAATTTTGATCAGTATTTCGCCAGAAAGGAAATTTGCTAGCTCATTTTAATTTCATTTCAAGTTTTATCTCGTCCCTGATAGGAATTTCTTTTTTTTGTGGTAAAGTGAAATTGTGTTTAGTGACT
>JAWCDI010000029.1:0-7992 GCA_044343505.1 Candidatus Aenigmatarchaeota archaeon
ATGAAAATCCAAAAAATAGGATTCCATTCAACTAATTTATTGGAATAATAATAAACACCATAAACAAACCCTACGAAATTTATTAATGAAAACAGCAAAAAATACTTTTCTAAATTTATTATCTTCATTTTTTCATCTTCTCATTTTCATCTTCCAATTTTTTAATTCTCAATTTTTTAGTTTTTTCAGTTTTCCCCTTTCCTTTTTTTAAAACTTTTATAGGTATCCCACCAACGAATTCTCCTTCTTTAACGTCTTTATTAACTAGTGACATCGATGAGACTATTGCATTATCCCCTATAGTAATTCCTGGAAGGATAGTAGAATTCGCACCTATTACTACATTTTTTCCAATTTTTACTTTCCCTGTCCTTATTTCGTTCTGTAAAAATTCATGTGCTAATATAGTCGTATTAAACCCAATAATTGTATTATCACCAATTTCAATAAGTTCAGGAAAAAATATGTCAAAATTTACACCAAGTGCTACTGCAGAATTTTTCCCAATTTTTATTCCTATTAATTTATAGAGGAAGTTTTTAAAATGAAGCGAAGGAAGATACTTAGCAATCCAAATTATTATGAAATTAAAAATAACTTTAGCTGGATTAAATTTATACCAATAAAGGAGAGAAGTCCCTTTAGTTTTCTTTACAGTTAAATTTCTCATATTCTCTATTTTTTCTCTATTTTTCACTTTTTTTCATCTTTTTCTTTTACTTTTTCATCTTCTTTATCTTTCTTTCACTTTGATAACTTTAAAATAGCTTCAGCTATATCCCCTTTGCATTCTATTAATGCTTTTTCACATTCTTCTTTGCTAGCATTTGTTTTTTCCATTACTAATTTTATATCTTCTTCATTTATGTTTGGGACTACATCTATGATATTCGAAGTAATTTGGTATGTTTTTTCTCCTTTCGCTTCTATTAACAATACTTTTGGTTCTTTCAAAATTATCTTTTCTCCTTCAGTTTCTATTATCACTCTTTTTGAATTTATTTCACTAGTTTTTATACCCATTTGTTGCATTAATTTTTGCAATTGTTTTGGATCTATCATGAAAAAAAATGAAAAAGTTATAAAAACATTTTTCTTTTTCTATTATGATAAAATATATCATATTCGATTTAGGAGGGGTTGTAGCTAATAATGCGGTGCGTACCGCAAGGAAAATTATTGGTAAAAAATTAAAAATGGACTTTGAAAGTTTTTGGAATAATGAAATAAAAAGATATTGGGAGGAATTAAAGACCGGAAGAATAGATGAAGAATATTTTTGGAAGAAAGTAAAAGAGAAATTAAAAAATAAGGGGAAGGAGTTTGATGAAAAAGAATTCATGAAAGCTTTTTACAAATATCAGAGAAAGAATAAAAACGTAGAAAAAATAATAGCTAATTTAAAGAAAAAAGGATATAAGACCGCAATTTTATCGAACGGGGTTGCAAGATGGATAGAAAAATGGAGAGGATATTTAAAAAAATATTTTGACTTTATTGTAATGTCAAATGAAATTGGATATGCAAAGCCAAACAGAAAGGCATATGAGATACTTTTAAAGAAAATGAATGCTAAACCAGAGGAATGTGTATTTATAGATGATAAGGAAAAAAATTTAAAGACTGCTGAATTAATTAAAATGAAAACAATACTTTTCAAAAACTCAAAACAGTTAGAAAAAGAATTAAAATCAATCTTGCAGCCAGGTTGACAGAGCGGCTATGTGGCCGGCTGCAGACCGGCATAGGAGGGTTCGACTCCCTCACCTGGCTTTCACATGCGGAAAATCCAAAATTAGGTGTTAAAATGAACAACAGAAAAAGACCTGATTTAGATTCTTATTTTTTAAAGATATGTAAGGTTGTTGCGACTAGATCTACTTGCATAAGAAGGAAAGTTGGTGCTGTGTTAGTTAAAGATAAACAAATTTTAGCCACTGGTTATAATGGCGCTCCAAGAAAATTGCCACATTGTTTAGAAGAAGGATGCTTAAGAGAAAAACTAAAAATAGAAAGCGGCAAAAACCAAGAACTTTGCGTAGGAGTCCACGCTGAACAAAATGCAATAATTCAATGTGCTGTTAATGGAGTTTCTTCTAAAGATTCAACTTTATACGTAACTTCTTCCCCTTGCAAAATATGTGCAAAGATGATAATCAATGCAGGAATAAAAAGAGTAGTTTATGAAGAGACTTATCCAGACTACGAAGCTCTAAATTTATTGAAAAATGTGGGTATAAATGTAGTAAAGTTGGAAAAGAAAATTTAGGAGATTCTGACTTATAGAATGATTGCGACCGCGATTAAATTTAAATTTCTTTTTATAATTTATGGTCTCCTTTAGATGTGGAGTTGAATTGGTAAAATTTGCTAGAGAAGTTCTTTCTTCTTATTTCAAATGTGGGAAAGCCGAACTCCCAACGAAAATAGATGAAGAATTAAAAAAAGAAATGCTAGAAAAAAGAGGGGTTTTTGTTACTCTTCATTCTTATCCATCCTACGAACTTAGGGGATGCATAGGAATTCCTTACCCTGAAAAAGAATTAATAAGAGCAGTAAGGGACGCTACTCTTGCATCTGCCTTCGAAGACCCTAGGTTCGAACCGCTCACTGAAAAAGAACTTGAAAAAATTGTAATAGAAATTAGCATTTTGACAGAACCTAAGAAAATAATAGTTAAAGATCCAAAGGAATATTTAGAAAAAATTAAAATCGGGAGAGATGGGCTAATAATAAAGTATGGTTGGTATGCAGGTCTTCTTCTTCCACAAGTTCCAGTTGAAGAAGGATGGAATGAAGAGGAGTATCTTTCTTGGCTTTGCTATAAAGCAGGTCTCCCAGGGGATACTTGGTATGATGAAAAGGCAGAAATTTATTCTTTTCAAGCGCAAATTTTTTACGAAGAAAAACCAAATGGTGAAATAAAAGAAAAAAAGCTGATTTAAATGAAAAAGTACGCAAAAGTAATAAAAGTAGGAAATAGATTAGCAATAGTACTTCCAGAAGAAGTTGAGAAAGATTTAGGAATAACTTTAAACTCACCAATTTCCATTTTAACTTCATTAAACAAAATAATTCTTCAAGTTGAAATTTCTAAAGTTGAGATGGAAGTTCTGAAGAGACTTCTTTCATTAAAATTCAACGAAAGAACAGAAGAAAAAGTAAATGAAAATTTTACAGCTGCTCAGAAAAAAATAATAAAAGATCTTTTAAAAAGAAAAGTAATTACTTTATATAAAGGTAAATACGAAAAACCAGTCTACAATATTCCAGACAAAATATATAACATTTTAGTAAAGTTTGGGATGGTTAGTAAAAAATCTAAAATCGAAAAGGAAGAAGGAATAAAAGAAAAAGGAGAAAAAAGAGAAGAAATAGAAAAAGAAAAAGAGAAAAAAGAAAAAGAAAAAAAAGAAGAAAAGGAAAAAAGGGAAGAAAGTGTAGAAGACAAATTTAAGAGATTAACAAAGGCAGGATACTTGGTAATCGAAGATGAAGAAGAAGCAAAGGAAATTTCAAAAATTCTTAAAGAAAAAATAAAGAAAAAAATTATTTCTGCAAGCGAATTTAAAGGAATAAGGGGATTTGATAAAAAGTATTACATTGTAAGAAAAAAATTAATAGAAAATTATTACGAAAAAATTATAAACTTGTTAAAGGAAAAGGAAAGAAGTGCAGAAGAAATAAGAAAATTACTTAAAGTTGACGCAGATTTAGTTTCATCTTTACTTGCAATATTAAACGAAGACGGAGAAATAATAGAAAAGAAAAAGGGAATATTTGCACTTCCTTAAAGCAAAATTCGTAATAGAATTATTAAAAATATGAAAATTACTGAAATCCCCAAAACTAGCTGAGGAGTAATTTTTATTTTTCCACCAGCAGCTTCATAGAATTTTAATATTCCTATACTTCCAGCAGGAATACTTATTTTCTTTTCAGCCATAATATAATTAGGAAGAAAGATTTAAATTTTTATACATCTAAAAGAACCCTTATCTTCCATTCCTTATTTTTTTCGACTTTCAGCATTCCATATGTAACCCCCTTAATTTGAGTTTTTGTTTCTCCTTTTCCGCACCAGCATCGTACTTTTATTTTCTTTTCTTTTTCATCAAGGTCAATTACTTTTAACCCTCCAGGAAGAAGGACCCTTATTTCGCATTCAACTAAAAAATCCTGAAGAGTTTTCACTATTAAATCTTCCAAACTTTCTCCGCTTTCTTCAAATTCGAATTCTTCAATTTTCTTAACTTTATCAGATACAGTTTTTGATATCGCTTCAGCAGAATTTTCAATTGCTTCTTCAAGACTTTTTCCATAAGCTTCAAATAACACATCAGCAGTATGTTCTAAGAATTTATATTTCATGTTTTTCTCCCATTTCAAGCACAATTTTGTTTATTTCGAAATTCGGAAAATTTTTCAGGGCTTTTAGGAAGGATTTTTTCGATATCGGTAAAAATTTAAGGGAAAAGCCAAGCATGTAAACGTTCGAATAAACTTCACCAAATTTCTTTACTTTTTCAGACGCATCTATAAATATTAAATTTTTCGTGAAGTTTTTCAATTTCTTTTCAATTTCATCTATGCTAGGATACTCATAACCTTCAACGTAAACGGAAATTGGTTTTATAATTTTTTTATTTACGAGAAAAATTGTTTTTTCGTTCGAGAAATGGGCTACTCTCAAAGCTTCCAAAGGTTCGAGGGAAAAAATTAAATTAGCTTCACCACGTTTTACTAAGGGCGAATAAATATTTTTCCCAAACCTAACGTGGCATTCTAAAGGACCAAACCTCATAGCTAACCCATGCAACTCACTTCCAGCAACTTCGTATCCTTCAATAAGCGCGGCTTCTTCTAAAATGTTTGCAAGAGTAATAACCCCTTGTCCACCAATTCCCGATATTACGCAATTAAATTTCATGATGAAAAAGAAAAATAAAATTTTTATATTTTCATTCGCACAAAATCTTTTATTATTTTTTTGTGGTCAAAAACCAAATTAATTTTTTTATTTTTTTCAATACTTCTTGGCTCTATAAGTTTTATTTCACTTACGTCACTTCCAGCTTTTAAATTTCCAAAACCATTAGCCACAAAAGTTATAGAAATAGTGTGAAATCTAGGATCCCTTTTTGGATTGGAATAAACGCCAAAAAGTTTCAGATTTTTTAATTTTAGTCCAGTTTCTTCTTTAGCTTCCCGCACAGCTGCTTTCTCTACACTTTCACCATAATTTACAAACCCTCCCGGAAGAGCCCACCCGATCGGAAAGTTCTTTCTTTTCACGATTACTATCTTTCTACCAATTTTTATTATAATGTCCACAGCAACCATCGGAATTTTTCTCCTCACTTACCCACCGATTCAATGGATTCAATAGATTCGATGGACAAACTTCCTAAATCAACACTAGAAAGAGTTTTTCCAATTTTTTCTACTTTTACAGTTCCTTTGAAGTTTTCATGAAGTTTCTCCTCTTCAAAGATCCCTCCTTCTTCAAATTCTTTTGGATAAATATCTTCAAAATAAATTTTTACTTTACATTTTCCTTTTATTGAATAAGATGAATATTGGGAAACATTTAATCTTAATTTTAATTTTTCTACTTCCACTTTAAGATTATTTGTTTGAATTTGGCTTTCAAAATAATGCGATGAATAAGTGAAATTTACACTTCTATTATTTTTTTCAAATACGCTCCTTATTTTTTCTTCATCTGTCGAGTTGGTAATTAAATATTCTGTAGTTATTTCATTTATTTCAATTCCACTTTCGTTTAATTCCATTTTTATTTTTTCAATTTCTTTTGGTGGAATAGGATCAAATTCTACTTTATCTGAAATCGTGTAATTTCCTTCTGTGAAGTTCTTAGAGTATCTTTCTTTCCAATTTATTTTTCCTTCAAAAATTAAGTCGTAACAATTCATACTTCCATTTACTTTTTTTACTTCTTCTTTTGGTATGGGGTTCATGCTAATTACATTTCTAACTCTCTTTACTCCACTTACTTCTTCGATAGTAGCGATTACTTCAAAATCTATCTCCTCACCAAAATTTACTGGATCCGTATAAATAGAAACTGGGTCTAAAGATAACTTTTCAGTAGTCATGTTCACGAAAAAACTTGCTTCTTTAAAAGCCACTATTGCTTCAGTAGTAGCATAATCAAAATGATTTCTAATATCTTGAACATTTTCTTTTTTCATGAATAATTTTATGTTTTCCCCAACTACGTTGTAATAATTTATATCCCCATTTTCCAAAAGATTTTTTGTTATATTTTCATTTTTTTCATTGTATTTCACAATTAAGAATGGTTTATAGTTAACTATTTTTCCAATAGCAATTCCAGACGCATTGTATAAAACTACATTCATTCTAGGACTTGCCCTTCCAAACCAAGAAAACATTTCTATTATAAAAAACACAATTATTATTACTACCAAAATTTGTAGAATTTTTATTTTATCCATAAAATTAGAAAGTTTTTTAATTTTCTTTTTTTCTTTTTTCGTGATAAAATGAAAGTTGCAAAAAACGATTTAATAAAAATAGATTATGTAGGAATGCTTGAAGATGGTTCTGTATTTGATACAACAATAGAAGAGGAAGCAAAGAAAGCAAATATATACGATGAAAAAGTAAAATATAAACCAGCACTTATGCTTGTTGGGTCTGGTCAAGCAATCCAAGGTCTAGAAGAAGGAGTTTTGGGTGTAGAAGAAAATGAAGAAAAGGAAATTTTTGTTCCTTACGAGAAAGCATATGGGTCAAGGGACGCTTCCCTTTTTAGGATAATTCCTCTTTCAAGATTTAAAGAAGAAAAAATAGATCCTATTCCAGGGATGATTGTTAATATAGATGGGAGAGATGGAATAATTCAGAGTGTAAGTGGTGGAAGGGTCTTGGTAGATTTTAACCACCCACTCGCTGGAAAAAACTTGAAATATAAAATAAAAGTAGTGAAAATACTTAAGGAAACTAATGAAAAAATAGCAGCAATATTCGAAGATTCAGAATTAATAGGGAATTTTGAAGTTTCTAAAGAAAAATTGAATGTAAACGTTAAGGCAGATATAAGTGAAGAATATTTAAGTAAAAAAATTGGGTTTCTGAATTCCATAAGACTTTTGGTTCCTGAAATAAAAAGTATAAATTTCAATGAAGAATATACTATAGAGGAGAAAGAAATGAAAGAAGAAAGTGAAAAAGAAAAGGGCTAAAAATGTGCAAAATATGTGCAAAATATGTGAAAAGCTTAATGAAATAAATTATAAGGAAAAGATGAATGAACTTTATAATACGATAAACGAAAGATTGAAAGCGGCAAAGAGGAAAGAAAGGGAGGATGAGTTTGCATTTTCGACTTCTTTTCCTCTTATAGATTTTCCGATTTTTGAACCGAGAATGGCACTTCAAATTCCATCGAATTTTTATCAGAACGTAGTCGTGGATGGGAAGAGGCTTAGAAATGATTGGGCTAGCGGCTGGATTAGGGCGTTTGGGTTTAAGGACAAAAATCTTTATTTCATTACTCACGCGTACAGGACGAGAGAAGGAAAAGAGTATTTGATTTACCTTTACATGGTCGAATTTTCGGAAGGGGAGTATAAAATAATTGAAGAAGGAAATAAATTCACCGTAGAAGTGAAGGACGTGAAAAAGGAGGGAATTGATTTGATAAACGATAAAAGGATAGAGTGCAGTTTTTCTTTTTCGTTTGTTCACCAAATGACGGAAACTTCTATACTTCCGAGAGACAGGGTCGAAAGAAGCGCACTCCTGAAAAAAGCATACGAAGGAAGGCCAATAAAACCACTCATCTTCGATTTTACGGAATACGTAATTACGGTCCCCCATTTTGCATTTTATCCAATCGTTCACAGCAATTTTTCAAAATTTGGATACAAATCTGCTCTCGAAATGCAAAAAGATGTAATAAATATTTTGAAAAAACACTTGCAAGAATAAAAACCATCACCT
>JAWCDI010000030.1:0-7989 GCA_044343505.1 Candidatus Aenigmatarchaeota archaeon
ACCCTTTTGATAATATAGGAAGTTCTATCTGGAATTCTTTGAAATTCTATCCCTATCTTAGGATTTGGAAGTCTAAAGATTTGGAGGAAGAATGTGAGAAATACCAAGTTGAAACTTATCTTAAACTTAAACAGCAGTTTGGCAGCAGTACGAGCATAAAAAATATTATGAGAGCTTTGAAAAGGGAGTACTATGTGGATGGAAAGCTAATGAATTGGGAAGAAATGCAAGCCAACAAGCAAAAGTGGTACGAATCGCAAAGCAAAGGTGATAATTCTTGAATAAAAAATATGCGGCAGGCAGGCATAGAGAGCAATATTTGAAATTAAAATTCAAGAAGCAAGGTTGGTTTGCTGTCAGATGCGCAAGCTCCAAGCCTGTTGATTTAATTCTTATCAGAAAAGGAGAAAATGGCTATCCTATTGTCAGGATTATTGAATCAAAAAAATCTGGCTATGTTAAACCGAGCGAAAGGCTGAAGCACAAAGAGATAGAAAAAATCACAGGAATAAAAGTTGAAGTGGTTTGAAGCGGAAACAAGAGGAAAATAAGCGGAACAAAATTTATAAGAATAAATTCCTCTTATAATTTAAGCATGAAGGAGTGATTATCCATAATGCTGAACCGCTTGAAGATGCTTTTGTTCCAACTAGGTTGCTTCAGAGGGATGGTCAAAAGGATGAAATAGTGAGATGCCTTAGTCCTGCTTTGAAGAAGAAAAGAATAACTAACATCTACTTGTGGGGCCCTTCTGGAACAGGCAAGACAGTTTTGATTAAGCATATATTAGAAAATTACTTCAAGGAATGTTCTGCTTATGTGAATTGCTTCAGGTTCAGGACAACTAGAGACATATTAAGAGAAATTTTGTTTCAATTTTCTGTAATGACAAAAGAAACGGATTCCATTGCTGACATGTTCAAAAAATTGGAGGAAATTGCAAAAAGAAAAATAATAATTTGCTCGGACGAAGTTGACCAGATTAGGGATACTGATAAAGACGAGGTTCTTTATAACTTGTCTGATATTGGTTGTGGGTTGATTTTAATTTCTAATTATCCTATACATCATCTTTGGAATTTGGACCAAAGAACTAGAGACAGATTAGCTCTTGTTGATATAGAATTCCCGAGATACCTTCCTGATGAGTTGTTTGACATAGGAAAAGATAGAAGGCAGTTTGCATTCGTTCCTGGCACATTGCCAGATGTGATGATAAGAATAGCAGCACAAAAAGCAGATGGGGATGCAAGGATTTTATTGCTTACTCTTAAGAATGCTGGCAGGATTGCTGAAGAAAGGGAAGCGAAGAAGGTTGAGACTCAAAGACATAATAGAAGGGAATAAGGAAGCAAAGAAGCTGAAGAAATCCTACCTATTAAGAAAGTTGAATGATGACCAAAGGGTAATTTACAACATTCTAGAGAAAAATCATAAGATGTATTCTGGAAATTTGTATAGAGAATATTGCAAGGCTGTTAAAAAGCCTGTTACTCAAAGGGGATTTAGGAATTATATGAAAAGAATTGTGAATCTCGGCTTAGTGAAGGCTGAAGGTGGAGAAGGAAGGTATAGGAGGTATGAAATTGTAATTTGAGGTGATATAAAATGCCGAAATGGAAGAAATGTCCTAATTGCGGAGGACATATTCCAGAAAGCTGGAATAGACATGAGAAGTGTGGATGGAATGTTGGTGAAAAAGAAGAGGTAAAGAAAAATGAATTAGTTGAGGATATGGAGAAAGCGATAGTTGATAGCTTTGATGTTATGAAGAGAATTAAGCAAAAATATCCTGAAGAGTACATTCAACTAGATCCGACAAAAATAGCGCTAACATTATTCATTCAAAATAGAAGAGAAAAACAAATATCCAATACTTTAAAATGATAGAGTATCTAAAAACAATTATATGTGATTAAATGTTAAACGAGGCAGATACAAGAGCAAAGCTCATAGACCCAAAACTTAAAGAAGCTGGATGGACCGAAGAAATGATCGAAAGAGACGAACCAATAACTAAAGGTAAGATTGTTAACGAAAGTGGAGATAGACTTCCTCCGCTTAAACCTGACTATGTTTTATACTTTCCTGATATTTATAGTGGAATACCTATAGCTGTTATAGAAGCAAAAGAAGAAGGTAAATCCCATCTAGATGGGATGGAACAAGCTAAAGAATATAGAGAAATATTGAACGTTCCTTTTGCCTATTCTACTAATGGTCATAAAATAGAAGAATATGACAATTTTACAAAAAAACAAACAACCCTAGAAAGATTTCCAACTCCAGACGAGTTAAGAAGAAAATACATAAAATATAGAGAACTAAAAGAATTTGAAGAAAAAAGGGAAACTAATCCACTTTTATATCCTTATTATCCGTTCCCAAAAAAACCAATGAGGTATTATCAGGAAGTTGCTATCCGAAATACGATAGAAGCTATTTTAAAGGGAAATAAAAGAATTCTTCTCACAATGGCTACAGGCAGTGGAAAAACTTATGTTGCAGTTCAAATTGTATGGAAGCTATATAAAACTGAAAGAATTAAACGAGTTCTATATGTTGTGGATAGGGATTTCTTAAGAACTCAAGTTTTTAGTGCTTTTGAACCTTTTGGTAATGCAAGAGAAATTCTTACAGGAGGAGAAATAAATAAAGCAAAAGAAGTATTCATAGCTACATATCAAACGCTTTACAGCGAAATAAATGGAAAAAGATTTTATGAGCTTTTCGATCCTAACTTCTTTGATATGGTAATTATTGACGAATGTCATAGGTCTGGGTGGAAAAGATGGCACGATATTCTAAAACATTTTTCTAATGCTATTCAGCTTGGAATGACAGCTACCCCAAAAAGAAGTGACAACATAGATGTTTATGAGTATTTCGGAAAACCTGTTTATGAATATCCAATGTCACGTGGTATCGAAGATGGTTTCCTTGCACCATGTATGGATATAAGACGAATAATCACAAATATCGATAAAGCTGGCGGAATTTCTCTAAATGAAATAAAGAGCAGTGGTGGTAAAGTAGAAATTCCCCCTGGAGTTGAAGTAAAAGATTACTATACTGTGAAAGAATTTGAAAGAGAAATTTTGGTACCAGAGAGAAATAAGATTATATGCGAGTATATAGCTAAATTTTTAGAAAGTGTTGGACCTAAAAATAAAACAATAATATTTTGCGTTTCCCAGAACCATGCAAGAGAAGTTGCTAGAGAGCTGAATAATTGGTTTAATCCTAAGTTTAAAATTGATAATTATGCAGTCCCTATTATTGCTGAAGAACCGTTTGTTCATGATATTCTAAGAACTACTTTTAGTACTTCTGAAAAAGATTTTCCAGTTGTTGCTACGACTGTTGACTTATTAAGCACTGGAGTTGATATTCCTCCTGTAAAAAACATAATATTTCTTAAACCAGTAAATTCTAAAGTTGAATTCCATCAGATTATAGGAAGGGCAACAAGAATTGATGACGTAGCTAGAAAGTATGGTTTTAAAATATTGGATTTCACTAATGCAACCCGTCTTTTTGATTCATGGGACCTTCCAGAAGAATTTGTAGAAGAAAAAAGATACAGTGGTCCTAAAGATTGGTTTCTTTCTTGTAAAGTCGTAGATTCAGAAACAGGAAGTCCGATTGAAAAAGCTTCAATCCTTTTAATGCCTGAACCAGTTAAACCAATTAATGTTCTAACAGATGAGAAAGGTTTAGTATTAATGCCGAAAATGCCACGTGGCTCTATAAAACTTGAGATTTCAGCTAGAGGATATAAAAGGAGAGAAATTGTTGTACCAACATTCCCAACTCCTGATAAAATAGTTACTATTAATCTGTTTAAGGAATTCAAAAAAGAGAAAGAGCTAATCAAAGTTACTGGTATAGAAGTTTACATAGAGGAAGAAGGAACAGTAAAGGTTGATATAAAAGGTAATAGGCTTGCGGAGGCTGAGTATATAAAATATACGAAAGACAATTTAGCTGAAAAAATAACAACACTTGAAGATTTAAAAAGAATGTGGAGAAATCCTGCAGAAAGAAAGAGGTTCAAAGAAGATTTGAAAAAAATTGGAATAAATTTAGATTTAATAGCAAAGCTTATAGACAATCCAGATGTTGATGAATTTGACTTAATTGCTCATTTCCTTTTTGACGCACCTCTTATTACTAGAGACGAGAGAGCGAAAGCCTTATTAATGTATAAGCGAGAGATCCTAGAGAAATACGGACCCTATGTAAGAGATGTTATGATGGAGTTGATCGATAGATATAGGCTTTTTGGTATAGATGAAATTACAACCCCAAAAATTTTCAATACTCCACCATTTGATAAGATGGGGTATCTAAAGGGTATGATCAAGTTGTTTGGTGGTGTTGATAGGTTGAAGAAAGCTATAGAAGATATAGAAAGGGGCATATATCCAGAAGTATTTGAGGCTAAGGGTGGGTGATAATGGATAGAAAAGAATTAGCAACAAAAATTGAGCAGATTTATGAAATAATGAGGGCGGATGGATTAACATTAGTAGATTATGTTGAACAGCTTTCTTGGCTATTATTTTTAAAAGCCTTTGAAAAATTGGAAGAAGACAGAAAATTAGAGGCGGAGTTCGAAGGAAAGGAGTACAAACCAATCCTAGATCCTAAGTTCAATTGGTCTGGTTGGGTAAAAAAAGACATGAGAGCAGACCAACTTAAAATTTTTATAGAAACTGAGCTATTTCCATATTTACAAAAGCTAACAGGTTCAAGGGAGAAAAATCTTATTGCAACAATTTTTAGTGAAGTGAAGCAAAAGATGAGGGATCCGAACAATTTAAAACAAATAATTTTAATGATAGATAGTATCGATTTTAATAATCCAGAAGATTCTCACATTCTTTCACAAGTTTACGAAGAAACTCTAATGATGATGGGAAGAGAAGGTGGAGCAGCTGGAGAATATTATACACCAAGACCAATTGTAAGACTAATGACAAAAATTGTAAGTCCTAAAATTGGGGAACTTGTTTTTGATCCATTTGCTGGTTCAGGTGGATTTTTGGTTGAAGCATTCAATCTGATGAAAGAACAGAAAAAGCTAAGTACGGAAGAATGGGAAAGGCTACAAACAGAAACATTTTTTGGACAAGAACTTAAGGCTATACCATCTCTTGTTTGCACGATGAACTGTATTTTACATGGGTTGCAACACCCAAATATTGTTAGAAGAGATACTTTTGAAGAGAATGTTGTAGCAACACCACAAGAAAGATATGATGTTATATTAACCAATCCTCCATTTGGTGGAAAAATACCAAAACATTTACAAATGAATCTACCAGTAAAAACGAGTTCGACAGAATTGGGAGCTTTAGAATTTTGCATGAGGAAATTGAATAAAGGTGGGAGATGTGGAATAGTTTTGCCTGAGGGTGTTTTGTTTAGAGGTGGAGCTTATAAAAAGGTTAAGAAACAACTTTTAGAAGATTTTAATGTTCATACTATAATCAGTTTGCCTGCTGGAGTTTTTGCTCACGTGGCTCCAAAAGGTGGACAGGGACCAAAGACTAATTTACTCTTTTTTGATAAACCTGGGCCAACAACAGAAATTTGGTATTATGAACTTTCTCATCCTCAAAGAGGGAAATTTAGTAAGGCTAATCCTATAGTTGATGATGATTTAAAAGATTGTTTTGAAAAATGGAAGGAAAGAAAAAAATCAGAAAATTCTTGGATTGTTACAATTGACGAAATTAAAGAAAGAGATTATGATTTGAGTGCTAGAAATCCGTACAAAAAAGAAGAAGTTGAACTTAAACCACCTGAAGAATTAGTAAGTGGTATTTTAGAAAGGGAGAAACAAATTGCTGAAATTCTAAATGATGTTAAAAAAATAGTAGAAGGTAGAGGAGATTAAAATGTTACGACAAACTCTTTTACAACTTCCTAAGGAATGGAAATGGTTCAAACTTGGTGATATTTTGACACAAAAACCTCAATATGGTCTAACTTCAAAATCTACTTCAGAACAAAATGGAATTGTTTATATAAGAATTAGTGATATAAGAGAAGACGGAAGTTTAAAAATTGATAATCTTAGATATGTAAAGATTGATAAAGAAACTTTTAAAAAATATGAACTTAAAGAAAATGATATTCTTATTGCAAGAAGTGGTTCTGTAGGGAGAGTTTATCTACATAAAGATTTCGATAAACCGTGTGTTTTTGCATCTTATTTAATTAGATTCGATCTAAATCAGAACATTATTTTACCAAAATTCTTCTTTTATTATTCATTTACAACATTCTATAGAAATTTCATAGCAGAAACTTTTAAAATAGTTGCACAACCTAACATAAATGCAAAACAATTTAGTAGATTGTTAATTCCTGTTCCACCTTTAGAAGAACAGAAAAGAATTGTTGCCAAATTGGATGAAATTTTCTCTAAAATAGAAAAAGCAAGAAAACTTAGAGAAGAAGCTTTGAAAGATGCAGAACAAATAATGCAATCTGCTTTAAATGAGGTTTTTTCTAAAGCTGAAGAGAAAGGATGGAGATCGAAAAGTTTAGAAGAATTTGTTATAGAATTTAAAAGTGGATTTCCATTGGCGAAGAGATTTAGAAAAGATAAAGGCATTCCACAACTAAGACCAAATAACATAGGATTTTATGGTAACTTAGATCTTTCAAGTTTAACTTTTGTGCCAGAAGAAAAAGTTAATTTAAAAGAATATGGTTTGAAAAGTGGAGACGTCTTATTCAACAATACAAATAGCAAAGAATTGGTTGGTAGAGCGGTTTTAATTAAAAGCGATTTAGATTATACTTTTAGCAACCACATTACGAGATTAAGGATTAATCAAAAAATCGTAAAACCTGAGTGGCTTGTAATTGCTTTAAATTACCTATGGTTACAAGGCTATTTTTTAACTCGCTGTAGAAAGTGGATAGGACAAGCTGGTATTAATACAAAAATGTTAAAACATGTAAAAGTCCCAATTCCTTCACTAGAAGAACAAGAAAGAATAGCAGAATATTTCGATAAACTTCAAGAAAAGATTATAATTCTTAAAAAACATCAAGAAGAAACACGAAAAGAAATAGAAATGTTAACTTCTTCGATTTTAAATAAAGCTTTTACTGGTGAATTATCATGAACAATTCTAGAATCATTTCAGGTACAGCAATGGCAGTTTTATTGGGATTTGGTGCGATACTTTCTGCAATTTTTGTCCCTTCCATAGACCTGGGGAGTAGAATCATTTTAGGTTTCTTAGGCATAGTTATGATTTGGTTAGGTATATATTTTTCTAGAGGATAAAGAATTATATTATCCCTCTTCTCTTAAATTCCTTCTCAACTTCTTCTTGAGATTTACCACAAACTTTACAACCAGACAGAACTAGCCAAACTTCTTTAGCCTGAATAGTATTCCTACATCGCAATATTATCCTCGCTTCTAACATGTTCATTTTTTATCAACCTTTTTGCACTCAGGATAATCTCCTTTATCAAATCTCTGACAAAGGCTGTAGAAACCGCAGTAGATTTTCTTTCTTTGATTTTTTGCTACATTTCTATGTCTCAAATCATAAGCTATTGGACACATGTCTGCTTTCTTTGCTGTCATCACTTTATCACCAGAGGAGTTTCTCTTATCTCAGTTTCAACAAATCCATGTTTTGACAAATGTTCAATAGCTTCCAACAATTCTTTTTCAAAACTTGTTGACTTCTCCCAGGAAATGAAAGCGGTTCTTATCCACACGCTAGCTGTTATCGTTATTATGTCTTCATTACCTTTATTCATTCGGATTACTTCGTAGAACTTGAAAGGCGATTCTATCGTGTCTGCTATCTCTAAAAACTTTTCTAGATTCTTTATGACAAAATTCTTCATTTTATCTTCCTCCTTATCGCTTTTCCTCTGAGGAAGTCGGAAAGCTTCATAGTCTGAAATTTTTTGATTCTTTTTACTGCTATCTTGTAGATTTCTGGT
>JAWCDI010000031.1:0-7971 GCA_044343505.1 Candidatus Aenigmatarchaeota archaeon
ATTAAAGTTGGGGCTATTTTAAACTTTCTAACATAGTTATCTATTGAATTCTTTTTGTCATCTACTCTGCACAAAATTGGAATAATATTATCCATCTTATTTAATTTGATGTGTGCCTTCATAAGCTGAAACGCTTTTTTATCCATCTCAAAACAATAAACTTTTGCTCCTTTACTTCTGCAATAAATTCCATACTCACCAGCTGTCGCACCAACATCTAAAACAATGTCATTTTCGCTCGGTTCAAAATAACTATATACTTTATCTAAAAAAATTTCTATCAAAGATCCAGGATAAAAGCTACACAGTTCATTTATGAAATTAAGATTATATTGTTTTTTTATTTTTTTAATGAGAAACTTATTTTTTATTTTAATTCGCCAATTTTTTAAGCTTGTAAATCTTAGAGGGTAAGAAAATAACATAAATAAAAATGCAACAATTCCCCTATCCCTAATTTCTTTTATTATATTTATTGCCATTTTCTTTCCCAGCATTAAAAATTAATTCATCTATTTTTCTGGTGAACTCTTTTGGTGAAAGATTAATGCTTTTAATAAAATCTTTGTTTTTTAATCCCTTTCGTATATAATAATCTTTATTTTTTATAAACTTTTTAAGTGCTTTATAAACTTCTTCCGCAACTTTTTCTGCATCATATCTTTCTTTTACCCAAATTACTGAAGGAGCTTTTTTTATAAGGTCAACATAGCCCCCTTTATCAACAGCCATTAAAGTCTTTCCTGCAGATAAAACTTCGAAAGGAGCTATACCAAAATCTTCTTCAAAGCCAAGAAAGAAACAAGCCAAAGCTTTAGAATAAAGTTCTTTAAGTCTTTCATCGTCAATATTTGTTTCTATCTTTATATTTTTTGTTTTTTTTGCTTTTTCCTTTATTATCTCGAAATTATCTGATGGAAAACCGGCAAGAATTAATTTATATTCTGGATATTCTTTAACAAATTTTGCCCACGCATCAATCAGAACATCTTGTCTTTTGTAAATTGAAAATCGAGAAGCATATAAGAAGTAATTTTCTGGTTTTCTAGTTTTTATTTTTTCTAAACTTATAGGAGGGTAGACAACATAAATCTTTTTATTTTTTATTAAATTTCTCTCTTTTGCCCTTTGTAAAGTTAATTCGGAATTAAATATCGCAACATCGATTTTTTTCCATGCATTTTTTTCTAATTTTCTGTAAAGCCTTATGCCTATTAAGTATACAAGTTTCATTAAAAGATTTTTATACCTATATTTTAAATTCCATTTTACTAAATTTTTCGAAGCAGCTCTTAATGGAGTATGAATATAAGCTATTGTTTTTTTAGGTTTATAATTGGTAAAAGTAATAAATTCTATATGGCCAGCAGATATTATAAATACATCATATTTTTCTAAAGGAATTTTTGTAAAAAATGGTAACAAAAATAAAGAAACTAAGCGCAAAAAAAAACTTCTTGACTTTAATAACTTATTAATGGGAGTATTTATAACATGAATTTTAAAATTTTTGAATTCTTCATATGTTTTTTGTGGTTTATAAACCCATGTATATAAGTCTACATTATGCTGCGTATGTTTAATAAATTCTAAAATAACTCGCTCACTACCTCCTTTACTAACAATCGTAGGATGAAATAAGGCTATTCTCATTTTATGATTTCAATGTTGTTCTAAAGGAGAAGGATTTTTAAAGTTTTTTACTAAAAAGGATATAATAAAAATTTCAGCTTGCCTTGTGCCTGAATTTGAATATAATGCAAGCACGGATGTTCAGTTGATTTTGTGAAAAAACGATATGCTTCTCAAATTAAATCAGGCAAACTGAAAATACTTTTAAACAAAAAGAATTATGGATATGCTGAGGGCAACAATATTGGAGTAAGTCATACAAAAGAAGATTATATCTTATTTTTGAACCAGGATACATACGTTGATAAAGATTTTCTGTCAATTCTTGTGAATTATGTGGACAAAAATAAAAATGTAGGAATTTGTGGAGCAAAGATTTTAGATTATGATAATCTAAAATTAATTCAATCGAGGGAGAGAATTAGATTATTTTGGGTCGTGGCTAGCGATTTTTTCGCTATCCCTGAACTAATTCAAGATGGAAAGAATGGATTCTTAGTTAAAATTCCAGAAAAGATAAAAAAATTTCCATTTACAAAAAATCCAAAAAAAAAGATGTTGTTTATTATTTAAATTACGTTAATAAAGGAAAGCATAAAGAACTGGTAGTTCAGCTTGTAGAAAAATTAAAATTTTTGATTGAAAATGAAAGTTTAAGAAAAAATTTTATTAAAAAAGGTTTAAAAGAGATAGAAAAAGGGAAGTTTTCTATAAAAGAAAGAAATAAAAAATTAAAAGAAATTTATGAAAATGCTATAAGCTAAAAAACCAATTTTATTTTTTTATTTTTAACAAAGTTAAAAAAGCTTTTTTAAATGCTTTTATACTGTTCTTTTTATTTTGCTTAATTCCAATTTTTTTAACTTTTATTGAAAGTGCCTTCAATTTTTTTTTATTTCGAAATAATTTGACAATCTTTTTTATCGCTTCTTCTTCATCTTTTACAATTAAACTTTTATCTACTTTTTCAACAATATCTTTTGCCCCAACATTTTCGGAAATAATTGGTACAAGACCTGCTGCCATTGCTTCGATTACCCCAACACCAAAAGAATCAAAGCTGGATAAACTAATATAAATAGCACATTTACTCATATATTTTTCAGGATTTTTTATAAAACCAGTAAGAACTATTGCTTTATTACCTATAGCTTTAATCCTCTCTTTTAAAGGACCTTCACCTACTAAAAAAAGTTTTACTTCTGGAATTTTTTTTTGAACTTTTGGGAATATTTCTACAATTCTATCTACTCCTTTTTGTTTATTCATGGCTCCGATGTATATTATATTTTTTGAATTTATGTTTACTTTTATTTTGCTGAAGCGTTCTGTATCGGCAAAAGGGTAAACAATTTCTTTATTCTTAAATGGTATAAAATTAAACATTAATTTTGAAGTAGCAATAAAACCATCAAAATTTTTCATCATATAATATCCTATCTTACCCAAAAGTTTATTTTCTCTCAAAATTTTGAATAAAGGATCACTGCAAATCATTATCACTTTTCCTTTTCTAAATTTTTTAAATAAAAATCCAACAATAAAGCCAAGACCTCCTTCTAAGAGTAAAACATCAGTATCTTTTGGAATTCTGTTTAAAATAAATAACCTTCTAAAAGCATTAAAAAAACGCTTCAACCAGCTTTTTCCAAGTTTAGATCCAGCATTTAAATCTGGAATAAATTTTGCTCCAACAGTCCTAGCCCATGCTGCATGAACAGGATGTGGGCCCTCATAAAGAAAAACTATTTTTTGCTTTTTCATTTTTATTATTTATTTTTTCTGTACTTTCTTTTAAATTTTTCAATTGCAAAACTATAAATTTCTAAAATTTTATTAACATGCTTTTCTTTATTAAATTCTTTTTTTGCTTTTTTTTGAGCATTATTACCAATTTTTTCTCTTAATTTTTTATTATGTAAAAGTAACATTATTTTTTCTGCAATTTCTTCAGAATTTTTTGGTTTCACAAGTAAGCCATCAATATTATTGTTAATTAAATCTCTTATTCCTCCAACATTGGATGCGATTACTGATGCCCCACAAGACATGGCTTCATATACAACTAAAGGAGAATTGTCCATAAGTGAAGGGACACATACAATACCTGCTTTTTGATATAATTCTGATATTTTATTATGGTCTACTTTCCCAAGGAATTTTATATTAACATTTATCTCGTTAGCTAAGTTTTCCATCTTTTGTCTCTCTTTTCCATCACCAGCAACTACTAAAGGAATATTAAAATGGTTATTAACTATACTCATCGCCTTTATAAGGTATTCTAATCCTTTATAATGTTCTATCCTGCCAACGAATAAAATAAAATTTTCTCTTTTTATTTTTAATATATCAGGTAAGTGTAGTACAAACAATAATTGAACAAAAATGTCTTTATTTTTGATTAACAATTTTAATTTATTTTTAACAAACTCATTTAAAGTAATTATTGCGTCAACTTTTTCTAGAGCTTTCCTGTATAAAAAATTTCTTAGATATTGATAAAAAAAGATATGTGAGGGCACATCTTGCATTAATAAGCATTTAAATCCGAAAGTTCTATTGCATACATTGAAGTTTTTATCTAAATACATAAAATTTGGACAATCAAATCTAGTGTCATGAATTGTTATTACTGTTGGTTTATATTTTGTTGCTTCAAAAATAACCGAAGGAGAAAGCCTAGCAAAAACATTATGAAAATGAATAATATCTGGGTCTTCAATTTTAATAATTTCTTTCATCTTTCTCCTAGCATAAACATTCCAAAATCTTGATATAGCATATTTAAATTTCCCATCAGGATACATTTTGGAATAATATTGTTTTTTTATATAACTAAATTTTTTTTGGTTCTTTGGTTCTTCAGATAAGGTTATTATCTCGCATCCTTTTTCATTTAGTAATTTGCTTAAATTATGAAAATATGTTTCCGCTCCCCCTATGAATTCTATCATATCATTCACCATTAAAATTCTCATTTTTTAAAACAAGCTTTACATTCTAAAATACAGTCAATTTTTCTCGCAAAATTTTTATTATTTATTTCTATTAAAGAAATTTTTTCTCCAGTAGGATTTCTTTTAAAGAATTTTTCTAAACTTTCCACTATATTTTCTACAAAATTTTTTTCATTTTCTTTTATCCAAACAGTATTTGAGTTATAATATTTTTTTATTAGATTCACATATCCTCCTTTATTAACAGCAATTAGAGGTTTTCCAGCAGCAACTGCTTCGAAAGGTACAATACCAAAATCTTCCATAAAAGGAACAAAAATTACAGCAAGACAATTAGCATATAGCCTTAATAGTTCTTCATCAGATATATTAATCTTAATTTCAACATTTTTTGTATTTTTGACTAATTCTTTAATTTTTTCAAAATATTTTTTATTTTCAATATTTCCAACAAGTATAAGTTTGTAATCTGAATATTTTTTAACAAATTTTTCCCAAGCTTTAAGTAAAATATCTTGTCTTTTACTCATATTAAATCTTGCTGGATAAAGAAAAAAATCGCCTTTTTTTACTTTTATTTTTCTAAATTTTTCTATGTTAACAGGCGGATATACTATGTATACTTTTTTTCCTTTGATCAAATTATGCTCTCTTGCTCTTTTCAAGCTAAGTTCAGAATTGAAGATACCAACATCGATTCTTTTCCATGCTTTTTTTTCAAAAAATTTGTAAATATATGCTGCTAGTAAATAAGCTAATTTACTAAATGGATTTTTGTATCTATATTTTAAATTCCATCTTATATCTTCTTTATAAGCTGCTCTTAAAATTGTATGGACATAAGCATATGTTCGATTAGGTTTATAATTTCTAAAAGTAATGAATTCTGCTAATCCACCAGTCGAAATCAAAAAAGCATCATATTTCTCTAAAGGAATCTTTGAAAATAAAGCAATGGGAAAAAACAAGCCTCTAAAAACATAGTATCTGGAGAGTTTTTTGGCAAATTTTGGCGCGATGACTTTTATTTTAAATTTTTTAAATTCATCGAATGTATTTTTTCTATCATAAATCCAAGTATAAACGTCTACATCATGTTTTGTATTCTTCAAGAATTCCAAAACAACTCTTTCTGCGCCACCTTTGCTTTTAATCCAAGGGTGGAATAATGCGATCTTCATGCTACAAATAAATTATCAGGGCTGCAAAATTTTATTCCATTCGAAATGTTTAGTTTATAAAATCTCAAGAGAACTTACCTTATAAATTTATAGATCAAACCGCTTAATATTCCTCTTCTATTCAAAGAAAAATTATTAACCCAATTATTACTAAAACGATTTCGAGAGCGCATAAAGCTAGAACGACTTCGTGTTCGTAAACTTTATGACTCGGTTTAATTTTTTTTATGAATTTAAGGAAAAAATGTGTAAGGCTTCTAATTTCTTTGCTCGGCGGCTCTAAAGAATTATCTTTTTGAGGCAAGCCAAAATTTTCTGCTTTGAAATTACTTCTTGCTTTTAAGATTCCTTCTGCAATGTATGGAGTAAAAATCAGCAATGCAAATTTTTCCATATTGCCGAGTATGGCAAAGCACGCAATTAAAGCACCCAAGCTAAAAGTTAAGCTGTCGCCTGGAAAAACTTTTGCGGGAAATTTATTGAAAACAAGGAAGCCAGCAAGAGCAAATATGATTATTGCAGCTATCAAAGTAAGCCATAGCTGTCCTGTAATTAAAGCCATTGTGCCTAGTGCAAAAAAAATTATAATGCCGAGCCAAGATTCAAGGCCGTTATAGCCGGCAAGCAAGTTATAGCCATTGGTTGCACCCACAATAGCCAAAGGAATTAGAATAAGAGGATAAGCCAAGCCGATCCAAACTCGTCCTAAAAAAGGCAGTGTAATTACATCAGAACCAGCGTTTATAACAACAAGAGGAATGGCAACAGGCAAGGTTAGTAGCATCGAAGTCCAGCCGCCCAAACCGCGAGTAATTTTTTTTCCAACAATTTCTGCAAAAATTTCTTTATCTTTTCCAGTCTTTACGCTTAACAAATCGTTTGTGAAGCCGACTATGCAAGCAAGAACCAAAGTCAGAGTTAGCACAAGAATTTCGATAAGATGTGTAGAGCTTTTAAGCAAAAAAGTCTTAAAAAAGATGTACAAAAAGATAGACATTATAATTGCAGCAACTGGTGCAATGCCGCCGAAATCTGCCACTTTTCTCTTATCATACTTATTCATATCTTTGCCTACAATTCCTCTAACTTTTGCCATAGAAATCCATCTTTTTGTAAGCAAAAGACTAAGTAAAAATGCAAACACAAGGCATATAAAAACTATTGCAAGCATTAAAAATCCGTTCATTTTAAGTTCCCAAATAATCTAAAGGTGCAAACGGTCCTTCAGTTTCAGACCATTCTGTTTGCAAATATTCTGTATGCACTTCAATGTCTTCGGGATAGTTTACTTTAAAAATTTTTATTGGTCCGAGCAATTCATTAGCAATAAGAAAGCTTCCAATGCTTAAGTTATATTGGGTTTTGAGTTGCTGAATAAGCAAGGCATCTTCGCTATGCACAAGTTCAAAATTTTTTGTTTCATTTAGCAAATAAAGTTTGACCCATAGAGCATTCATGGCTTTCTCGCTTAAATACATTGCAGCACCCAAGTTGTTCAAGCCCCTTTGTGTTAAAGTTGGAACAAAATACAGACAACCTTGTAAAGCTTCAGCATCGCCAAGATCGTAAAGCTTGTTGTTTAAGTAGAAATATCTTACTGGAATTCTAAATTGTTGTTTGTTGTAAATAACAATTGCTTCTATACTTTTAATTTTGTTTTTATCTGCATGGACAATGAAAGCGCCTATTCCTGCTCGTTGCATAGGAAATACCAATTCCTTGTAAATAAAATCTTGATCGAGCAGAGTCCCTCCAACATAAACATATAGAGTTTCATTTCTTGTTTCTTGGGTTTGTCTTTCGTCTAAAAAGAAAGTTGAAATCCAGCTCAGTCTATCTTTTCCGCTTGCATCAGAACCTATGCTGCTATACGCTGTATACTTTCCTATGTCGGTAGAATCTATTAAAAAATAAGAAACATTGTGTGCTTTGCATAATTGTAAAGCTGTTTTTTCTTCTTGCGCTGTCATTAAATATCTTGCAGTTGTGTGATCCCAAAATCCATGCGGATGGCCGCCATCTGTTACAGTTGCTCTTTCGCCAATAGTTTGAATCCAATAGCCATAATCCCACCAATGAACAAAGATTGCATCTTTTGGTGTATTGTTACGAACCCAAGCCATGGCTTTTTGCCATTGCTGTTGGTAAGGTCCTGGTACTGTGTATTTTGCCGCATTCTTTGTTATTTTTTCATATCT
>JAWCDI010000032.1:0-7937 GCA_044343505.1 Candidatus Aenigmatarchaeota archaeon
TCGTATTTTTGTCTTCCTCAAGTATTTCGAATTTCATTTTACCACTTCCTTCAATGCATTAAGGAGCTTGGGAAGATTATAAATATTATAAGGGACAACAATAGGCTCAAATAAACCACTACAAGCTTCTAAAATTATTTTTTTATGGTGATTCGGTGCAAAAACGATAAACGTCTCATGCATAGTTATCGCTTTTCTGAAAAATGCGTTTAGTCTATTTATAAATATCCTTCTACCTTCATCTCCAAGCTTTTCTGGTGGAAAGTCGTAGCTGTCGGCAGGATACACGTTTTCCCATTCTCTTGGAACGACAGTCATGGGTTCACCGATTATATATTCTTGGACGTATTCACTAAGATTATGTCTCCTAAGCATTGATATAACCTTTCTATGTATAAAGGATTTTGAGTAGGGCTTGTGCGCTGAACAACCCATTAATAATGCGATTTTTTTACTACTTTGCCATTCACTCATTAATTTCATAAAAAAGAGGAGCACAGCATCGTTAAAAAATAAATTATCTCCTCCTCTTAAAAAGATTTTTTTGCTTGTCATCTTTCCACCTACTTAATAGACAAGGTTATACCTATCCTAATGAATCCTTCATTTTCCAACTTTTGAAGTATTTCGTTCAATCTTTTATCTTCGATTTTTAATTTTTTCTCTTCTAAATCCTTGTATAACTTCTCTTTCCAGCAAACATCTGAAGCTGATGCTATAATTTCAAGGACATCAACCTCCTCTTTATCCAAAACAGTTTTTAGGATATCATAAAGTTTTTGCCTTATACTTAATCTAATTTTTTCGATTTCGGAAGCTTTTTTTATCGTTATTATATCTTTAGGCTTTACTTCGTCTCCTAGTATTTCTATGTTGATTTTTAGATCTGCTATCTCTTTTTTCTGAATTTTTTTATTTCTATTCTCTTCATTTCGCTTCTCAATAGCTTTAATTATCTTATTTTGTGTCTCTATATAGGTTTCTACCTTACTCCTATAATTTAACCAAATTTCATCTACATGGCTTTTTATACTCTCAAGGTTTGTAGCTCTATTTTTTAATTCTTCTATGATTTTGTCAATTTTGAAAAACAATTCCTGTTTTCCCCCAAAGTCTATTTCTACTTCTTCCAAATATTTTTTTAAAACGCTTAAATCAGTCAATTTCCCAAATTCAGATATAATTTCTTTAACTTCTATTTGCATTTCTTCCAAATCTAAAACTTCTTCAGCCTTCTTAATGTATTCTTGCTTTGCATATCTCCTTCTGTGAAATTCTTCCTCTTTTTTGGTCATCTCTTTTAGTTTTTCAACTAATTTATCCAAAGCTTCAAATCTCTTGTTAATCTCCCCTAAATTCCCTTCAGAAATTTCGTTAATCTCTTTAATCGAGGTGATTTTAAGCTCCCTTTCCTTTAGCTCCGGAAATACATTTTTAGATGTGGATTCTATTTTTTTGTGTAAAATATTAGACAACTCAAGATACTCTTCCAATCTAATTTCTCTCATTTTTCTTTTTATTTCATTCAACTTTGCTTCAACATCTTTAAATCTCTTCAATATACTATCTACTATGTCTCCTATACTCTTAATTTCTTTTTCCATCTCTTCCGATTTAATGGATATGACATATGCTTTCACATTAAAATATGGGAAACCTTCTTTTTTGAAATTAAAATCATCCTTCCTCTTCACGAAATCTAAGAAATTAAATTCAAATTTTGAATCTATTTCATTTATTTCTTTCCAAATAGTGTTAATCTTTCTAATCTCACCGATTTCAACGATCTTTATTTTTAGAAAATCATCAAAATACTTCTTTATTTCCTCTACCGATTTTTCTAATCTTTGCTTTTTACTCTCCAGATCACTTATTTTTTCTTTTGATCCTTGTTTTGCTCTCTCTATAGCTTCTATCCATGTCTTAGAGAAATCATCAACGAGCTCAGAAAGTAAGAATATTTTCTGTTTTTTCTGCTCATGAGAATAGGAACTCTTTTCAATTTCATTCATTTTTTTGGAGATAAATTCTAAAAATTCTTTTAGCTGTATAAATCTATCCTCTCTCTCTTTCCAAACATAAATAAACCCATAATCTTCTAATTTTTTCTTTTCAATATTTTTAATTTTTTCCTTAATTCTTTCGAACTCTTTTATTAGATCGTCTTCAGAAACGAGTTTAATCATCTTTTCTTCTTCTTTAATAAAGCCTTTATGTTTTAGTATAGGTATATATAAATTTTGAAGTATTTTTTCCATTTTCGCTGCAATTATGAAATGCTTTTCCAAAGCATCATACGTGCACTTCTTTTCTTCTTTCAGTAAATTAATGATCCTTTTTTCTATGGGATGCTCTATAACTCTAAACTTTCCTTCCTTCTCACCTTTAATTAATCCATTATCTTCAAGATCGTAAGAGATGTTCCTTAGCTTACCCGAACTCTCAATGTCTTCTATGAAAACAGTTCTTGAGCCATACTTTATGAATTTCATCAACTCTCCTCTATTTTTACTATAGGCCTCATCTGGGGTAAGTGGCTCTTCAATATAGTTTATATAAAATTTTAATGCTCCTAGCAAGTCGTTTAAACTTTTAGCATTTTTTAGTTTAACATCGGAAACAAGTTTACCCCGCTTTTTTTGATCTTCAAGCCACTCATTTAACTTATTTTTGAAATCTATCTCTTCAATTATAAGCTCAGCAGCATTCTTAATCGAAATCTCGTCTGCTTCGATACTCTTTGTCTTAAGACACTTGTTTATCACTATAAGTTTTTTAGCCAGTGTGGGGTGCAATCTTAAACGTAATACAATATTTTCTCCTTTTTCACCTATTTCTAAGTCATTTAGTTTCTCTTCTGCTCTCTCAGTTATTTCACCAGTGTAGATTAATAAGACGAGATGTACGGGTTTCTTATAATTTTTTATCTTATTATAATAAATATCTTCTATATCATCAGCCTTTACATCTCCATCTACTGAGTAAAGAAGACAAGAGATTTTTACATCCTGAAGTACGATTTTCCAAGTAATAGTGGCAAAAATGGCATTCTGGTTGTAATCCTCCCCAATTACGTTGATTTCAGCTAAATTGAGAATCGACAAAAAAGCCTGTGGAAAATTATCTCTAAACTCTTTGAAGAAGTTCTTCGTGACCTCTCTCCATAATCTTATTCTTGCTTCTCTATCTTTGATAAATTCGAGACCTCTAGGAATTGGTGGAGGAAATATCTGAGTAAGTAAATTATCTGAAAGTAATAAGTTTTCTTTATCTTCAAGCAATTTAGTGAACTTATTTTTTAATTCTTTTGCTCTAATATCAGCTATGCCTTCAAAAAATTCTTTAATGTCCTCAGGTTCACGTGGTAAATATATCTCCTCTTTTAGTTCTCCTTTCTCAATATTCAAAAAGGTTAGCTTATCAAAGAATTCGTCGAGCTTTTCCACATAATTATCTATCTTTATGTATTTTTCTCCACCTTCCTCATGTATAAACTCCTCAAGAACTTTTTTTATTTCATCTTTATCTTCTTTCAATTTCGAAACCCTAATAATTCCCTTGATCCCAAAACTTCTTTTAATATCTTCGTCTAGCACTTCTATAATTTCTTCTAGTCTTTTCCTAATTTTCAGTCTACTTTGTATTTCTTCTGGCGAGAATGGTTTGTATTCTCCTAATAAAAGCTTAAAAACCAATTTACATTCTTCTCCAAGTACCTTATCTACTTGGTCACCAATCCTTTTTAAGATTTTTTCAAGGTTTTCATTTTCTATACATCTTGTTGAACCTCCGTAAACCCAGATAGACTCGTTAGCAAAAAACCGTAATATCAAGTCAAAATCTATGACCTTAATAAATTTGCCTTCACGATCTATTTCTTCAGCCTCTTTAAGACTTCTACCGATGAGTCTGGATAATTTACTGACCATGTTTCCAGGATTTCCCAATGTGATTTTATAAATTACATTTAAACATCCGATACTTGAAATCGGAAGTTTTTCAGGTAAATTGTTTTCATAGCATATTTTTATCAAATTCCAAAGAAACTCTACTCCTTCTTTTCTCCTAATTGGGGGTAAATTTATTACTCCAATTCTCCTACCCAGCCCACCAAATATCAGAGAAAACTCTGGATTGCTCTCTATCTTATAAAAAGCATCTGGGGTCACTGCAATTATTAAATGAAGGATACCTTCAAATTTTCCTCCTTCATGAATTGGCTCGAATTGTCCATTGATAACTTCTTTCAGACCAGAAAGCAACTTTTTTAGTTTCTCGACTGAAGTTAGCGCCTCTTCAAATTCGTCAATGAATACAACTAACTTCTTTTTCCCATTCTCGCTTAAGAGTTCTATGCAGCGTATAATAAAGTCATCCACTTTTTCCGAATATGATGGAGTTGGAAGCTCAATTATCTTCTCTTCTTCTCTTATGCTCCAGAACAAGGCGATTAGAAATTGTTGAGACAGAAGCGCTGTCCTGTTTATATGTTTCTCTAAAATATCCAAAGAGCTTAGAATCGTTGACGTTGAAACGAAATAAGGTGAAAAGTTGAGGCTTTTAGCTTTTTGTTTTATGTATCTCTCATAAGCGTCAGTTTTTCCTTCTCCCCATTCAGCAAGAATTGCTCGAACTGTGGTTCTTTTTTCCCTGCTAACAACCTCCAAATATTCCTCTATTTTTTTCCCAACCTCCTCCCGACTTTTGAGCTTCACGTTTTCCAAACCTTCAAACACAATTCCTGAATCTGGTAAGAATTTTTTCGGAGCTTGCGTAATTTCCATCATATCACCTCACTAAAGGTTTTCCATGACATTTGTTCCACCTATTTCAGGAATAATTTTACGATCTTCTTTAGATACTCGAACCAACACTGGAAATGGGACTGTGAGCATTTGTCCGCTGATAATTACATCTCCCGTGCTTAAAGTCGTCAATCTACGTGCCAAGGATGATGGGAGCCCTCCGCTTACACTCTTCACAAAGTCAACATCTTCTGGGGAAATTCTGTGTATGAAAAAAGTGTTACACATTGATAAAATTATTCTATCTACAAATGATGGTCTTTGAGATATCAAACACAGAGACAAACCAAATTTCCTTCCTTGAGTAGCTATTGCTGAAAGTTTAGATTTCGCTAAACTCGTAGGGATTGGGTAAGACTTATCAGGACAAAAGTTTTGTGCCTCTTCTATTATTAACAGCAAATATTTTTGAGATCCTTTTAATTTGTACTCTGTAAACTTCTCAAACAAAATTGTAGCTAGATAAGACACGACAAATTGCTTAGTTTTCAAATCTACACCAGGTGCACCTTCTGCAGAAAAATCAATAATGGCTAAACCTCGATTCCTCGTTATTTCATCTACAAACGATTGTTGCTTCAATTTGGAGTCTTCAGAGAACAATTTGTAATTGTCCTCTAACTTATAAAACTCATTAAGTTGCCTTTTGACTGCTTCTATAGTTTGAGAAGAAAAAGATTTTTCATCTTTAACTTCATCCAATTTTTCTTCTATCTTTTCCCTCTCATCAATGATGAGATCATTTATACTATATCCCAACCTAGTTAGTTCATCGAATAACGAAACTAAACAACTGATCTGCTGATCGGCCCCTTCCGTTGAACCTTTTAGATAAGTAACAATTAATTCAGCTAACTCGGAGCTATTAATTAGATTAAGATTTATACCTATCGGTTCTATATATTCCTTTCTTCTAAGTTTGGGATCCGCAAGGTAAATATTTGGGAATACGAATCTCCGAATCCAACCACATTTCATCCATTCATTTGTTCTATTGTTAAAATACTCTGGAAAATCAATGTAGTCTCCATGTGCATCAATTATAATCATAGGGTAGGAAACGCTTGTTTGTGCATCTTTTGGTATCTCCATCAATTTTTCAATCAAATACCCCGTATTAAACGATTTTCCACTTCCTGTTACTCCAAAGACTGCTAGATGCATGGGTATTTTTTCTACGTCCAGTGTTACTGGTAATTTCTTATAACCGCCTAGTGAACCAAATTTTATAATTCCTTTGTAAATACCCTTCGAAATTTTCCTCTCACCTGATACACAAAATAAATCTTCCTCGTAATTCATATCAGTTTTTAAATCGATTTTAAAAACTTTATCTCCGGGTCGAGGAGGATAAACGATCTCCTTTCTTGGTATTTCCAAAAGTAATTCGAGCTTAGAAATTTCGTACTGTCTTGCAACCTCTTCTGGAATTTGCTTCCCCTCTCTCCGCGCTTCGCTCCATGTGTCACCTTCAGTATAAAAAGCATTATAAGGTACAATCTGAGAAACTCTGCTCAATATTTTTCTTTCATCGGATTTTACAATTAGAAGCATTCCTTCCCTTATTCCTCCTCGTTCTGCATGCTTCAATAGTTGACAGGTTGCTTCGGATGTGGTTGCACCGCTTAATATAATCCCAACAAAATCTTTCTCCTCCACTTTTATCACCTCATTTTGGCAGCGATTATTTGGTCAGATGGCTCTAAACTCATACTTCTTGTGATTATTTCTTCGTAAAGCACTTCAGCAGCTCCTTTCCTAATATTACACTTTTCATGCGCCAATAAGACTGGTAGAGGATCCTGGGAGGGATAAGTCCAATAATTAAGTGTTTTGACAACCTTAGAGACAATGTTTTCAACTTTTACTGGATTTTCTAAAGGAGAAAAATTAAGAGGAACATCTATCCTAAGAATTTTTGATTTTATGTCTCTTTCATAGAAGAAAGAAATAACGAAAATTCCATTTTTTTCATAATCATCATAAGGCAAGGTATATTCCTTACATAAATTTGTAACATCGATCCATTTCGTATACAACGGTCCCAGAACTTTTTCTTGACTTCTAAACCTAGTAAACAGCATAAGCATAAGGTGCTGATCAGTTGGAAACTCACGGACGTCTTTTATGTTATTTTGCAGAAGGTAATTTATAAAAAATTTGTCACGGACTCTTTTCACACATCCTATAAGTATAGAGTTCGACTCAATACATTTTTTAATTGCATTACACCTAAATTCAACATATGCATCATGATTCTCATATTTAAACGGGGGATCGACGATAGGTCCATCTATAAAAATAACTGAGTTTGAATTTTTAGTACCATACTCCAGGATTGCTTTTGATTCAATTGATAACATCTTTATCTCTGCACTTCTTTTTATGAAAGGGTTTTTGGATTCATCAAATTCTTCAATATCTGCCCAAAAAATATCTACTTTAGGAGGTGAATCGCGACCACTAACAAAAATTACTCCTGCTACACTTAAAAATACATACCATTTACTACCAATACCTCTAATTATCTGATTGCTACCATCTACTCCCAAAGCGAGCCTAATTTCTTCAGACTCTATTTCGGGTTCCGTGAAAAAGAATTGCATTTTCTTAGAAATCTCTTCGTTTAATTTTCCAACCAAAGAGTTCATTCTTTTAAACTCTTTTTGAATCTTCTCCCCCTCTCTTTTTGCAGAATTTATTAGTCTTACTAAAACTTCTGGTTCTGTTAGGTTAAATTCGGCTCTTTTAATAGCTTCTTTTAACTCTTTCATTGGTACTAATTAAAATAAACCCTATTTAAAGTTTTCTGGATATTCCTTGAACTGAGCTTTAAGCTTGGATATTCCCTCAACATAATTTTAAGATTTATGATCTTTTTTCATTTGGAGATTTTCTCAGCTACTTCTAATCAAATTTCTAACCTCTTTCTTCGAAATTTTTGTGCCAAATTCTTCAATCTTATCACTAATCTCTTCTATACTATCCCCAGCTTCATACCTTTCTCTGGCATAGATTTTTACGTCAGTAAGATTCATTTTTTGTTTAAATTCTGGAGCTTCTTGATATGGAAGGATTCCAATTCTCGTTAAATCCTCTAATTTAACGTAATTTCTCAAATAATCGTAAATC
>JAWCDI010000033.1:0-7890 GCA_044343505.1 Candidatus Aenigmatarchaeota archaeon
GAGTTGGGTAAACCCGTCTCAGGTTATGTTGCGAGAGCATGGGCAACTAAAGTGAGAAAAAACACTACTCAAATAATTATTTTCTATCCAGAAGGTTCAGGTTGGACTGCCAACAGACTTGAGATAATGAAAAAATTTACTTTACCGAAAAACATAACGATATACAACGCAACTTTGTACGTATCAATCCATTTCGGGACTTCAAAATCTCAAGCCCAATTCGAACAATTGAAAGTTAATGATGTTCAAAAGAAGAACGATGTTAACTGGCTTTATTTGCAAGAAGAAGCTTATGGTTTGGAAATCACCACAGCGGCCTACGGTGTTGTTGATGTCACGAATGAAATTCAACCAGGAGATAATTCAATTTACTTGGTAATAGGAACTCCAAACTATCATTCCCATATCCATCCTGGGATGAGGCTTATAGTAACTTACAGTTTGACACAAGAGCTTTCAACAGGGAACAAGAGCTTCAAAAAGAGGTATTACTTTGATAACGTTATAGGAAGAACAGGGGCATGGTCTATGATTTCTTTTTACATCCCAGAAAATGCAAAAAACGCCACAGCTATACTTCATCTCAAAGCTTTGGAGGTTGATGATACCAAAGATTTGTTCGGAAGAAATTCTAGCGATGTGATAATTTATTTCAATTCAGGCGAAATTTTTTACAAAGATGGATACTGCTCTTCTCAAAATTGCTACCCTCTTTGTAGCTTGTCAGACATTTACTACAGAAATTGCCAGAAAGTTGGAGTCATGAATCCAGATATTTCTTTAAATCTCACCAACAAATTGAGATTTGGTACAAATGTGGTTTCAGTTTATTTGAACAGTTATGGTGATGTTCATTGGGGGAATCAAAAGGCGGTAATTTATTCAGATCCTTTGAATGATCCAGAAGGGTCTTCTTACGTGGAAGTTTCTTACGAAATGGAAGAACCAACTTTCAATTATGGTGAAATTGACATAACCAAAGAAATGTTGTTTGGAGGTAATGCTAGTAATCCAAAAACTTTCAATTTCAGTTTAAACTCAAGCCAAATGAATGTGATAGAAGCTTTTGTACACATAGCTCAAGGTTTCAGCAGCATGGTTAATGCTTCCATAAACAACTTTTGGATTTTCACTTCACCTTCTCTTCGAGTCGTTCCTGAAAATGTTTACGTTCACCCAAAAAAGCTGATTGTTGGTTCGAATTCGATAGAGCTAGTTGATTTTCAAGAAGGTGGATCGATATCAAAGACCAACTACATCTTACCATGGTCTTCTTTTGAATACACTTATCTTGTTAAAGGTTTGGTTGGATACGGAAGCGTGTTCAATTCTTCACAACTCGCGATAGAAGATGCTAAACAAAGGCTTATCTCTCAAATGGGTGGAGAAGGGATAAAACCTGAAGAGATGCAAGTCGACTCTCAATCAATTCATGGTGTTAGATGGCTCTGGGGTCCAAGCTTATTCAAAATCTTGGTTTGGGAGGGAGGATGAAAGGTATATTCTTCAGTTTGATCATGATTTTCATAATAGCTTATCTATTTATGTTTCTCTCTCTCCAAAGGTCTATGGTATCTCTTTACTCTTCTCAAAGAACGGTTAAAAACAGAGTAGAAGCTATGTTGAACTTTTATGAAAGTGTGGTGCGCGACTCGAGAAAATCTATGGAAATCATAGCACAAAGAGCAGCTTGTTCGGCAATAAATTATGTTGTCACAAAAGGTTTTCCGTTACAATCTTCAAATGAGTCTATAGCAGAGCTCATACTCGAAGGAACGATTAATTCTGAGTCACAAGGATTGATGGAAGGTTCTACTGTGAAAGATTGGGAAGATAGCATAGAATACTTGGGAAGTCTTCAAGGATTTGACGTTAAAGTTAAGATACAGGATTTGTTGATAGAACCTGAGGATAGTTACCATCTTTCAATTTCTTACAGAATTCTCGTAGAAATTTATGATGACAACATCAAAGCAAATCTTACAAAAGTTTCGAGGGAGAAAATAATCATGAGTATAGAGAATATGGAGGATCCTATCTATCCACTCAACACTCTAGGAAGGGTTGTTAATGTCATAAGACCGAGCCCTTATTGGCTCAATTATTCTAGCGAAGATTTAACAAACTTGAAGGAGGATTTAAATAATTCTTACTACCACCCAAGCTTGTATGGGGCAAGTTTTCTAGACAGGCTAGAAGGTAAGTTCTTTGTTCAAGAAAAATACTGGAAGTCAAATCCGATCGGCTTGGAAAGTTTTGTGAACAAAGATAAAATAATCAAAGCGGGCTTGCCTGTAGATACATATGCCACAAACATAGATTATCTTTATTTCTCCAAAAGTAGTGTAACGGCTTACTCTATTCCTGGCATGCCTACTAATTTCAGATTAGATAATGAAACAACTTTGGAAGGAAAAACTCACCTACAAATATACAATGTTACGGTGGTGGGATGAAAATTAAACACAAATTTTTATTGATAGCATTTCTCATCACATTGGTTATTTTCTTCCTAACTTCAAAGGAATTGAAAGAGAAAGTTTTTCAATATTTTGAGATGAGGGAAGAGGGGGAAGAAAGTATTTCTACCCCGAACTTCACTAAAACTCAAACTGGTGAAACAATCGAGAGAAATTATTCCACAAGTTTGCCTCAAGAGGGTGGAAGGGGTGTCGGTAAAGTAGAGAGTGAAAAAGAGCAAGCAGCAAAAACAATAACTCTTGAAATCACGGACATTTGCTCGGGAAAGCTCGATCTTTTCACGGTATCAGAAGGTGCGACCAAATGCTTGAACAAAAAGTATCCATATTGGATAATCCTCGAGAAAAATTCAACTCATTTAAAAACAAGCTTTTATGGATTAAACGAGTTTGAAGAGAGCTACGAGCTGAACGAAACTACTCTGATATTCTACATCTTTGCTGAAGATATAGCTACTGTGAGCCATGAAATCCAATCTTTCATTTTAGAAGGGAGTCAAGACTTCAGTTTAGGCCAATACTATGTTCACACAGTATGGGAAAGAGATCCAAGTGGTAGATTCATTATCTCAAAGATGATAGGAATTTTGCCTCTAAAAGTGAATAGCAATATCAGTAGCAGTGATTGGAAAGAACTTAAGTTTTACCTTGTTACAAGTGAAAGAACTTACTTCTTGGGCAACCTTTTCATTTTTGTGAAATAAAAATAAAAAAATAAAAATCACTAAGATGCTCCGTGTAATGTTGCTCCTACTGTACTCTCTATACCACTAGCAACATCTATGAACGTTACGTTTACTTCCACATCTCCAACGAAGCAACCAGTGCATGGTATTGAAACTCTGGAATTTGGCAGTCCGTTTATCGGAGGGTCAAAACTCTCTGAACCTTTTGAAGTGGTAACTCGGGTAATGTTTATCTCTCTAGGTCCAACGATCACTGAAAGATTGTTGGCGCCGTGATAGTCATATGTTATGGCTGAACCGGCCGGGAAGCATGGGCTACAAGGACCGCCAATTCCACCACCAGGCAATCTGAAAATCCCCATAGCGTACAAAGCTGCAACTACTGCAATCACTATCAATATCGCCCATCCGTAAGTCATTAAAAACTCAAGAGCTGCTTGTGCTTTCATGAATTATATTTGTTTTTCCCACCTTTTAAAGCTATAAAATTGTAGGTGGAGATATGAAGCTTATGAGTGTTGCTAGTACTAACCTTGCCATGAAATAGATAGTAAAATTTATAGCCAGTAATAAAGGTATATATTTAACACCAGCTTTTTCTTTACCATCTTGTAATAAACCTATCAACAGACTCCCAAATATGGATGAAAAAGTTAGGGTGAGTAAGCAATAAGTTCTTAAAAACTCTGTAGAAACTTTAACAACACCCAGTCTCAAGCTACTAAAAGTTGTGTAAGTAGCAACCTCTTCCAATTTAAGCTTACTTCCTATGCTGCTCATCGTTTCAACCAAATGAGAAGAAAAGGCGAACAGTAAAGGAGAGGCAAAACCCACAGCTATGAATATGAAAATAGCGTACATCCCAACTTGTGCGGCTATCTCTTTTTTCAAGAGTTTTAACTCTCTTATATCTTCTGCTGTTTGTTCGAGCAAGCTTGCTATCTCCCCACCTTTCTTCATTCCTTCAACTATCAAATTAAAAGTCCTGTTAACAATCCTTGATTTTATCCTGCTTCCAAGAGAAGATAAAGCGTCTTCAAAAGGTTCACCAGCAATAGCTTTAGAGGCCGCTACCCTTATTTCCTTTTCCAAAACACCGAATTCTGGCCTGGCTGAGAACAACAAAGCCTTATCTGGAGTTAGTCCTGAGCGAATGTTTGCCGCCATTAATTGTAAGGCATCGGGCAACACGGATTCAGCGAAGCTACCTTTTTTATCTCCGATCAACACGAGCACAAGATCTATGATAAGATGAGTTGCTATGAAAGTTACAAGAGAAAAAATTAAAATTATGTTACCGAAGATAGGATAAAAAAGAAGGAGTAACACTGAAAAAGAAATCGAATAAAGAAAAGAGAGGACAAGAAGCTTCTCCACGCTAATTTCAACCCCAGCGTAAATCAAGTTCCGTTCCAACCACTTCACATAACTCTTCGGATACAACCATCTTATTCTCTTATAAGCTTTTTCTATCATACCTCTACACTAGGCCTTCTATTCTTTATAAACCCTATTATCATGAATTGAAAGATAACAACCACGAATAAAATTAAGTAGAACAAAGATTCCGGTACTTGAATTCCGGAAAAAGTTGAAAAAATTATCAAGAAAGTTATGCCTAAAGTTGGCAGGATAACTGTTGACATTAGATATATCAAAGCCAATGGACTCAGTTGAGAACCATATTTCCTTATCTTAACTTTTTGTTCTTCAGAAAGGTTTTGTGCTATTGTGCTTAAAGTGTTACCCACATCCCCACCAGCTCTCAAACTGTTTATGATCTGCCATATAACTCTTTTAAACCAAACGTTTGGCACCCTGAAAGTTAACTCTTCCAACGCTTGTATCTCCTCTTTTCCCGTTACTATCTCTTTAACACATTTTCCAAATTCTTCGGAGATCACACCATAATTACCTTTTGAGACCGAAACAAGAGCATCGAAAATTGAAACTCCAGACTTGACTTGTATGAACAAATGTCTAACAGCGAACAACAAATTTCTCTCTATATCCCTATCTTTCCTAGAAAGTATGAGGGTTGGGTAAAAAGTTATGTAATTGAATATCACGAATGATAAAAGAATAGAAAGTAGAAAGGATATGGATATAAAATTTCCACCAAAAATCAAGCCGAGTAGAGTGAGCGAGCAGAAAATAGTAGAGAACCAGAAAAAAGAAGAAAAAATCGCCAAAGCTAAGTATTCCCTATCTTTCAAACCTATTCCAGCTTGTACCAATTTTTGGGCTAGGAATGGATTGAACTTCACAAGCTTACTAGAAATGAAAAGGAATGCTCTTGATGCTTTCAAAGCTATTGGTATACTACACGGAACAAAAGGAATCCTATTCATTCGAACCAGCTTTTTATCACTTTTTCCACATCCTCATCTTTTCCCACAACTTTCAGAACCAGCTCGGGCTCGGAATAATACATAGCTATTATCTTACCGATTTTGTTCAAATCTTTAGTTTGATTTTTTACAAGCCATTTCAATATCTTAACTTTTTCTTCCAAATCTTCATTTATCTCTTGATCACTCATCCCTGTGTGCATCCTTATCTCTTCCAACAACCTATAACTCTCATTTTCTTTAACTATTTCATCTTTTGCAGGCTTCCATTTATACATGATGTTAACTTGAGGCCCACGTTTTTCACTTCCGGGTAAAATCTCACCCAATTGGAGCATCCTCCTTATACCAAGCCTTCTATCCCTAAAGGCAACTGCTATTAAGTGTAAAGCTTCTATCACATTTTCAGGAATACTTATAGGTGGATTTGTAAGTCTTTTCAAAGCTTGTTCAGCGGTATCTGCATGCAAAGTTGCGTAGACTGAATGCCCTGTGTGCATTGCTTCAAAAAGGACTTCCGCTTCCCTCGCCCTCCTTATCTCACCAACTATTATCCTATCAGGTCTCATCCTTAGGCTGTTAACTAATAAGCTTAACATGCTAACTTCACCTAAACCTTCTGGGTTCGGTTCTCTTGTAGTTAAAGGAACCCAGTGTAAAAAATCAGCTAGTTGTAATTCGCGGGTATCCTCGATTGATACTATTCTTTGATTCGGTGGGATAAAACTCATGAAAACGTTGAGCAAAGAAGTTTTTCCGCTAGCAGTACCACCAGCTACTATCATGTTCATCTCATATTGAATAGCGAGCCAAATTAAAGCAGCGACGTCGTAATTTAAAGTCTTGTTGTCTATGAAATCTACTATCGTCCATGGAGATCTTCTGAATTTCCTTATGGTTATCGTATTTCCACGAGTTGAAATTGGAAAAAGAGTGGCGTTAACTCTATCTCCCGTTGGTAAGTGTGCATCCATCAGAGGATTTAAAAGAGTTATCTGTCTACCAACTTTTCTACCTATGTTGTTCGCGTAATTCAGTATTTCATTTTCATGTTCTACGATTAAATTTGTTTTGAGCCATCCATACTTCTTATGATAAACCCAAACAGGCTCTTTAGATCCGTTTATAACCACTTCTTCTAAATTTGGATCTGCAAGAAGGAATTCAATCTTTCCAAGACCAAACATTTCTTGCATTAACGAGCCTATCAAATACTTTTGAGTTTTTTCATCAACGTAAGGCATTTCTTTACAGAATATCTCCAAACCCCTTTCAAAAAATTTCTTTTTCAAATTTTCTATAGCTGAAATATCGGTGAGCTCTGCCGGCTTGATCGGTATTTCGGTTAAAAGTAAAGTTCTTATTTTTTCTAGTAAAACATGGGTTCCAGGCGCTATTTCCGGAAATTTCAATTCGTAGTGAAGGACAAAATCTGAGGTTCTTTTTATCACAACACTCGCTTCAATACCTTCAGAATTAATGACATATCTTTCCACATCTTTCTGCATAATAATAAATTTTCTTTTTGATAAATATCATGATTTTTTCAGTTTTATCACCGGTGATCCAATTGCTGGATAGCTTATCTCAACTAGACCATATTCTTCCAAAGTTTTAGCCCAACTTTCTATCAAATTTTCAGGAGTGTTTAAAATTTTTGAAAGTTTACGAGCTTCCATAGGACCTTCTTCCAAGACTTTGATCATTTCATCTATCTTGGTAGCTATCCTATCTTTTATCTCCTGCTTCGGAGCCCACTTAAGCAGATCACTTTTAGTGATGATACCCACTAACCTCTTCTTCTTATCTAAAACGAGAAGTCTTTTTATGTTATACTTTTCCATCTTCTTTTTCGCGCTTTCTAGAGTTGCATCTTCTCTTATACAGATCGGCTTTTTCATGAATTCTGCTACAATCTTTTCACTCAAAACTTTCCTATCTTTTTCATCTATTTCTTCTAAACTACCCTTTTTAATAAAATTCAATATATCTGTCTTACTTATTTCTCCTATGAAAAAATCTTTGTCAAGTACAGGAGCACCAGAAATTTTATTCGTCTGAAAAATTCTCACGACTTCGTCCAAGCTCTGATAAGGAGTTACAGATATTATGTTCCTTGTCATCAAATCCGAAACCAAAATTTTTCTCTTCTCAGGCTTTAACTTTCTCCTTATTTTAACGATTCTCCTTATTTTTTTTGCCGGTACCTTTTTTTTCAAAACTTTGATTCTTTTCTTCCTGAAAATCTTGAATAAATTGGGCATATTTATTATCTTTAGAAAATAAAAATAAATCTTCTTAAAGAAGTAATTCAATTCTTGATGTAGGTTGGAAACGTGAATAAAAATGGAATAAAATTCTTAAGGAATAGGC
>JAWCDI010000034.1:0-7878 GCA_044343505.1 Candidatus Aenigmatarchaeota archaeon
GCGAATAAGCCATGCTTACATTCTTCCAATTCCATGCTTCCCAACTTCCTTCAGGAGGAAGCATGGCTCATTCCACTTTATTCCTTAATTTTTCTTCTTAATTTTCCGCTTAAATTTCAAGAAAGAGAAGAAAGCGAAAAGCATATAAAGATTAGCAAGGAACGCCGAGGGTGGGATTCGAACCCACATGGGCTTACGCCCGCCGGTTTTCTTGATAATTCGAGACCGGTGCCCTACCAGTTAGGCGACCTCGGCCTAATTAAAAGCTAATTTTTCAGATTTATAATTAAATCTATTCCAGCCAAGATCAATGCCAAGTGAATGTTTTGTAAACTGAACAAAACCGAAAAGAAAATTATCGAAGGTTTTGAGACCAACTTCAAAAATTTCGTGGACTTTAATTGTGAGAAGAGGAATTCGAGAACGATTATCGTGAAGAAGACCCAACTCAAAAAAATTCCTTTTCCATGGAATAATAAAAAGGAATTGATCAAAAATATCAAAATTTTAAATAACAAGCTCGTCAAATCAAAACCTATGATTAAAAGAGTTAATTTGAGTTGAAAATTCGACCCAAGCACATCGAGCCAGCTAACTGATATCAAAGCTAAGCCTATTAAGTTCTTCAACCAATTCATCAATAAAATTTAGATTTTCTATAGGTTTAGTTGAATATAGGAGATGACTTTCACACTTACAATCCGAAGAACCAAATTTTTTTATTATCGGATAAGCTTTCAAGATTTTACTCAACGTTCTGTTGAGTTCACATTCTATTTTCAGTTTAGTTATCACTTTCACCACGTACATTATTTTCACATCTTCACCTTGAAGCAAGTAATCTACATGCCAAAATTTTTTCTTCCTTTTTTTGAAATGTCTTTCTATCCTTGCTTCCAAATTTTTTAAAGCTGATCCTGTGTATACGTAAAAACCTTTTGGAAAAACGAATTTTCCCAACTTACCGATTTTTATCATTTTATCCTTCTCAAGTTTTATGAACAAAGAGTAAGCTCCTGTGGACATTCAAAAACCTTTAATTTTTTTCGACCAATTTCGCTTCTTTTACTTCAACGTAACCACTTTTAATCTTTTCATCCCAGATTTTCTTGAAACTTAAGATATCAATTCTTTTTTTGAATAAAGGACAATCCAAAACAAAAGTTTCGTATTCGCCTCCCTCACCACTAACAGAAATCCCGAATCTCCTCTTAAGCCTCAATAGTTCTTCAAAAAGTTCTTCGTCGATTATCCTTCCGAGCCAAGTTTCATCAAAACCTTCAGCAAAAACTCCTGTCACCATTATTTCAAAACCAGATTTCACCTCTTCCTTCAAAACTTCTTCTTGATCTTTCTCCCAAAGAGGAGCTATGTGCTTAAGTCCAAGCTCTTCGCAAACTTTATCTATCCTGTACTTTTGATAATTGCTAGCGACTGCACCAGAAACCACAGCATCTATCTCGCCTTTTATTTTTTCTAAAACCCTTTTTAAATCTTCGAGCTCTTTCTCTTTTTCACTTTTTGTTTTTCTCATTATTTGCTTGATGCCAAGAGCTTTGGCTTGTAATTTTGTTAAAGCTATGCAAGGGAAATGAAACATCCAAGAATCTTCTCTTTCGGGAATTATTGTAACCAAATACTTTACATCATACCCTTGTTTTTTAGCGATGTAAGTGGCATAAGTAGAATCTTTCCCACCGCTGAACAAAACTGCAACTCGCATGGTAACTGCTTAATATTTATAAGCTGATTAAATTTAACTATGAAAATTTTCCAGAAGACGATCTCGATAAAAACCAAGAAGACAAACGAGTTCATCAAAATAACGGATGAAGTTGAAGAAATAGTTGAAGAATCCGGGATAAAAAACGGTATGGTTTTTGTTAACGCTTTACACAACACTGCTGCTTTAATCATCCAAGAATATGATGAGACCATCCATAGAGATTTGATAAAATTTTTCGAGAAAATTTTGCCTTTGGAAGAGAAGTATTTCCACGATTATGAGGGAAACATCAACGCAACAGCCCACATCAAATCAAACTTGTTGAAAACTTTTTTGACAATACCTATAAAAGAAGGAAAACTGTTTCTGGGGACTTGGCAAGATATTTTTTTCGTTGAACTCTTCGAATCGAGGGAAAGAAAAGTTTTCGTTACGGTTATCGGAGATTGACATGGTTAATCTAAAGGATGTAGAACCTAGGGAATATCAAAAGAACATAGCTGAAACTGCGGGGAAGAGAAACACTTTAGTTGTTTTACCAACTGGTATGGGAAAAACTTTAATAGCTTTGTTGGTAGCTATAAAAAGATTGAACGAATTTCCTGAAAGTAAAGTTATGGTTATGGCACCAACAAGACCTTTAAGTGCCCAGCACAAGAAAATTTTCGAAAAGTTCACCGATCTTTCGGAAGAAGAAATAGCTCTCGTAACGGGAAAAATAAAACCAGATAAAAGGGTTGAAATTTATGGAAAGAGTAAGGTTATAATAGCTACACCTCAAACAATTCAGAATGATATCGAAAATGGGAGGTTAAAGCTTGATGATTTTTCTTTGATGGTGTTGGATGAATGTCATAGATGTGTGAAAGAATACGCTTACACTTTCGTTGCAAAAAAATACAAAGAGCAAGCAAAGTATCCTTTGATCCTTGGATTGACTGCTTCACCAGGTGGAAGCTTTGAAAGGATAGAAGAAATAAAGGAGAATTTGTTCATAGATTGTGTGGAAATAAGAACAGAAACTGATGAAGATGTGAAGCCTTACGTTAAGCCGATAGCTAAAGAATGGATTTACGTTGAATTACCGGAGGAAATGAAAATGGTTAAAGGTTTTCTCGAACGGATGCTGAAAGATTCTTTGAATTGGTTGAAAGAACACGGCTTCATATCATCTTCAAAACCGCAGAAAAAAATTTTGTTGATGTTGCAAAAAAAGATAGCATCGAAATACATGAGCTCGAAGAATTCTTTGTTGGCTTTAGCTATGATCAAACTTGCCGAAGCCATAAAAATTGAGCACGCGATAGAGCTACTAGAAACCCAAGAGTTTTACTCTTTTCTAGATTTCTTAGAGAAATTGAAAAAGAGTAAGAAGAGGGTTGATAAAAAGATTTCAAAAGATCCTAGGATGGAAGAAGTCATGAAAATAGTTAAAAGCTTGGGTGAAATCGAACACCCAAAGCTCATCAAGCTCAAATATCTTATAAAAGATTTTTTGAGAGAAAATCCAAAAGTGAAAATAATAGTTTTTGCAAACTACAGGTCAACCGTTGAAAAAATAAATGAAGTTTTGAAGAAGGAAGGGATAAAGTGTGATGTACTGGTTGGCCAATCCACGAAAAGGGGAAAAGGCATGAGTCAACAAGAGCAAATCGAAGTTTTGAAAGAATTCAAAGAAGGGAAATTCAACGTGTTAATCGCAACTAGCATCGGAGAAGAAGGTTTGGACATAGTTGCTACAGACTACGCGATATTTTACGAAGCTGTACCAAGCGAGATAAGAGCTATTCAAAGGAGGGGAAGGGTTGGTAGACAAACTGCTGGTAAAGTTATTTTCTTACTCGCTAAAGATACTAGGGATGAATCTTACTACTGGGCAGCTTTCCAAAAAGAGAGGAAGATGAAAGGTATATTGTACGATATGAGGGAAAAGAGCAAGAAGAAAACTTTGAAAGATTGGTTGGGTTGATTTTTTAATGATTCAATAAATAAAGTGGTGAAATGATCGAAAAACAATCTTTGTTGAAATCGGAAAAAGTTTTGATTTTGTGTGATCACAGGGAAGAGGAAATCATCGAGATTTTGAAAAAAATGGATGTTTCGGTCAGAGAGATGGATTTGAAATGTGGTGATTTTGTTTGTAGTAGAAGAGTTGCGATAGAGAGGAAAACTTACGACGATTTCATTTCTTCGATAATCGATGGTAGGATTTTTGAGCAGGCTAGAGAATTGAGGGAAAATTTTGAAAAACCGATCATTTTGATCGAAGGTTATTCAACAAGAGAAATAAATGAAAATTCTTTGAAAGCAACGATAGCAGGATTGTTGGTTGATTTCGGTATAAGCTTGATAAGTACAAGGAATCCTTTAGATACGGCCAAAACAATATACTGGATAGCGAAGAAGGAGCAAGAAGAGAAGAACTTCACCCCAGCTTTCAAGGTCGGGAAGAAACCAGAAGATGAGAGGAAGATTAAAGAGTTCATAGTATCGAGCATTCCCGGGATTTCCATTACATTATCGAAAAGATTGTTGGAGAAATTCGGTTCTGTTGAAAAAGTTTTTTCTGCTAGTGAGAGAGAATTAAAATCAGTCAAGGGAATTGGGGAAAAGCTTGCGAAGAAGATGAAGAAGATATTGAGTGAAAAATATTGAGGTGAAAATCTGAGGAAGAATTTGATAGTCGGAATCGACCTTGGCTCAACTATTGGAATAGCGATCTTAGATGCAAAGGGTAAAGTTTTAGATTTGTGTAGTATGAAAGAAGTCACTAGGGCTGAAATAATCAAACACATTCTGAAATTCGGGGATGCTTTGATAATCGCAAGCGATGTTAACCCTTTGCCTAAGGGTATAGAAAAGCTTGCTAGTTCTTTAGGCTGTAAAGTTTTTTACCCCCAAGTTTCTTTGAGCTACAAAGAAAAAGCTAAGCTCCTCGATGATTACAAATGGCTTACAAAAGATTCTCATCAAAAAGATGCTTTGGCCGCAGCTTTAAGGGCTTTCAGGAATTATCACAACATTTTTTTGAAAGTTGAAGAAGTCGTTAAAAAGCTTGGTAGGGAAGATTTGTTTGAAGATGTTTTGAAAAGAGTTTTCAAGAAAAAGAGCGAGAGCATAGCTGATGCTGCAAAAGAAGTTTTGAGGAAAGGAAGATGAAAAAAGACGAGTTACTTCAAATCCTTTTGTTCTTTGTAAAGCTCAATTTGTTAGCTATACCACTCTACATCTTACTCTACATCAACTTCTCTTACGAACCTCTTCAACATCTTGTAACTTTCTTATCTTACAAGATTTTGAGAGCTGTTGGTTTTGAATTGGCTATGGATAAAACACGGTTGATTTTCGCTAAAGGTTTTGAATTGAATTTTGTGGATATAGATATGGATTGCACTGGTTGGAAATCTTTGTACGCTCTAATAGCTTTGACCCTAGCAACCCCTAGCATGAGTTGGAAAAAGAAATCGATTTTTCTTTCCATATCTTTACCTTCAATCTTCTTCTTCAACATATTCAGGATAGTTTTGTGTGTTTACCTTTCATTTTTAAAACCAGGTTTGTTTTATTTAATACATGACTTCTTGTGGAAATTTGGTCTTATTACAGCTGTTTTGGCCTCTTGGGCTTTTTGGTTGAAGTATGAAAAAAGAATTTAACTTGGAAAAATGAAATTATTACTTAGGTGGAAATGGCTTCTGAAGAAGGGATAAAAGGGATGGAAGTTGAAGATAAGTTCAAGTTCGCATTGCTTCAAGTCGATAAAAGGCTCGTAAACCTTGAAGTCGCGATAGGTGAGATCAATGAAAAGATAAAATCACTCACTACTGTCGATGTTGAGACTATAAACCAAATAAAAGAAAGGTTGGATGAGCTTGAAGATCTTATAATGGTTGAAAATTTGGGGGGTCTCGAGCTTAAGAGGTTCCTCGAGAACATCGACTCAAGAACAACGGAGCTCTCACAAAAAACAGCATCCCTTTCAGAAAGTGTGAAGAATTTCGAAGAAAAAATCTCTGAGTTAAAAGGAGGGTATGATACATCTGCTTTGAAAGATAATATCAATAAACTTGAAAAGAATATTGAAAAGATAGAGAATGAGTTGAAGGATATAAATAAAAGAATGTCCGAACTTACACCAGCACAAGAAGTATCTAGGTTGGAAAATAATTTGGGTTCGATCACTTCAAAAATTGATGAAATCGTGGGTAAAATAGAATCTCTGGAACCTTCAATTTTGAAGAAAGTTGAAGAAAAAATCTTTGATTTGAAAGATATCGTGACAGGACTTGAAGGTCGTATTAAGTCTGTAGAAGAAATGAGGAAGAGTTTAATATCGCTTGAAGAAAAAATTTCTGAATTGAAAGAAAGGATTAGAGTTACAGAAAGCTCGATGCTAAAGAAAGTAGATGAAAAAATTTCTGTTTTGCCTTTGATCTCGGAGCAAATCTTGAGTTTTGGAGAAGAAATTTCTAAGCTGAAAGAAGAAGCTTCTAACTTGCACAGAAAATCCGAGCAGCTCATAACCTTGGAAAATGAGATTAAAAGGTTGGAAGAAAGGATAAGGCCGCTTGAAACTCAAATCATCCAAAGAGTTGTTTCGGAAATTTCAGAGCTAAGATCTGAAACTAGCAAAGAGATAAAAGAAATAAAAGATAAGATAAGTGGGATGATAGCTACAAAATCTGAAATAGACATAAAATTCCTATCTTCTAGGTTCAATGCATTGAAAGAGAATGTGGATTACCTTTTGAACAGAAAGGCAGAATTCGACATGAAAATTGACAACTTGCAAAAAGCTTTGGCCAAGATAGCAGAAAAAGTGGAAGAGATGGCTAGCAAGCCTCCAATACCAGCTTCATTTGAAGAAAGGCTTGCCAGCATGGAGAAAAAAATAGAAGCTATGCCTGACGAGATCTTCGGCAATATAAAGAATGTTATATCTCAATTACCAGGAAGTGTGAGGGAAGGAAGTTTAGCCAAGTCCGATGTGGATACCGACATAAAAAAGCTTTTGGAGAAAATTGCAATTCTTGAAGATAAGATCATCTCCTTGAAAGAATACGTGAAAGGTAGCGAAAGTGGTAGACCTTTAATAGTAGAGTAAATTTTTAAATTTTAGGAAAGAATTTGATTTAATGCCAACTATAATAATAGCTGAAAAGCCTGATGCTGCGAGGAGGATAGCAGAAGCTCTAGCGGAGAAAAACTTTAAGGCTTACACTGATGAGAACAAAGTAACCTATTACGAGTTTGAAAGGAATGGGAAAAAACATATCGTTGTATGTGCTGTCGGACACTTGTTCAATCTAGCTCCTTTGGAAAAAAGCTGGAAATATCCAATTTTCAACTATACTTGGAAGCCTAGTTTTGAAGTAAACAAACAATCTGCATTTTCAAAGAAGTATTTTGATGTTGTGAAAAAGATAGTTGAAAAAGGTTCTGATTTTATAATTGCAACAGATTACGATACTGAAGGTGAATTGATTGGTGCGAATATTTTGAGATTTCTTGCAAATAGGAATGATGCAAAGAGGATGAAGTTCTCAGCCCTCACGAAAGATGAATTGATAGAATCTTATGAAAAAGTTTTGCCTCATCTAGATTTTGGTCAACTTGAAGCTGGTTTGACTAGGCATGAGCTAGACTGGCTCTGGGGAATAAATATAACAAGAGCTTTAACCCTTGCGTTGAAAAATTCTGCTGAAAAAGGTTTTGCAATTTTGTCTTCTGGTAGGGTACAATCGCCAACTTTAGCGATTTTGCTCGATAGGGAGCTTGAAATCAGGAAGTTCAAGCCAAAGCCTTTCTGGGAGCTTGAGTTGCACGTTAAAATAAACGGAACAGAAGCTGTTGCTAGCTACGAGAAAGGTAGGATCTGGAAGAAGGAAGAAGCTGACAAGATATTGCAAGAATGTAAGGGAAAAGATGCGAAAGTTAAAGACATAAAAAAGAAAAAGTACAAGCAAGCTCCTCCTGTTCCTTTCAACACAACAGACTTGCAAGCTGAAGCTTACCAGCAGTTTAAATTTTCCCCTCAGCAAACGATGAACATAGCTGAAAGCTTGTATCAACAAGGGTTTATAAGTTACCCGAGATCTGCTTCGCAGAAATTACCAGCAAGTGTGAATTATGAGAAAATTTTGAAAGCTTTA
>JAWCDI010000035.1:0-7805 GCA_044343505.1 Candidatus Aenigmatarchaeota archaeon
TGAAGAAGCAGCTTTTTCTTTACCAGAGATGTCAAGGGCTGTGAGGCTTGCACATAACATAAGGGCAACTTTCGTTTGGGCAGTTGTCGATAGGGAGAACGACTGCACTTACTATGAAATAAAGCGGCTCACACCTTAGTCAGTGGTCTCATGGGAAGGATAAAGACCTCTTTCATAAAGAACATAGCTGAAGAACTTTTGAGTAAAAATCCTGAAAAATTTTCCACAGATTTTGAGATTAATAAAAAGGTTGTTGATGAGTTGATCCAACTCAAATCGAAAAGGATAAGGAATGTTGTAGCAGGTTACATAACTTCTGTTAAGAAAAGAGCGCAATAAAAACTTATCCTTAAGCGAGATAATTAAAATTAGGGAATTTGAATGAAATCTCAAATAGACGAGTTCGCTCTAGTGCTTTTGGCAGGTTTAATATTAGTAGGTATACTAGTAGTAGTTTGGACTTCCCAAGCTTCTCAACAACTTACCGTTAACCCGAAATCGAAGCATTTGGTCGTAGCAAGGGGTTCTTCCTCCTATTTTTTCATTTTCTTGAACGGAAGTGCTGAAAACGTTAGTTTGAGAAGTTCTGGAGAGGTTGCGAACTGGATAAGTTTTGAAAGGAATATGCTGAACGTGAAAGATTTTGAAAAAGTTAAAGTTTTAGTTACCGTTCCAACAACAGCTTCCTACGGTGTACATTGGGGGGAAATTTACGTGGAAGCTTTGGGTTTTAAAGAAATAATTCCAATTTCGATCAACGTATCAACGAGAACCGAACGTGAAAAAATATCCTTCTCTTTCGGTGATTTCAAAGTTGGCTACATAGTTGGTGAAGAGGTAATCATGGAGAAAGAAAATATAAAAGTGGAAAAAGGATATTTCCATGAGAATTCCCCAAACTTTGCTGTTTTGATCCCAGAAGAGAAGTTGCCTTTGATCTCAAGCGCTTACTTGCAAGTTGAAATAGAAAAGACAAACTCTTTGGGAAGCTTGATAATTGAATTTAACGATGAAAAAATTTTTGAAAAGAAAGTTGGGGTTGGGGAAGTTGTAATACCAATTAAAAAAGAATTGATAAATAAATCCAATTCAATAGTTTTGAAAACAGTACAACCAGGCTTAATCTTTTGGTCGAACTCTTTTTATAGAATTAAAGCTTTGAAGTTTATACTAGAGTACAACGGAACAATCTTCAAAGATTTTGAATTTTTCTTGGAAGATTTTGAAGTTCTGAATTTTAAGGAAGGCTTGGTGAGCATGGTAACGAAGGTTTATGATCTAGGTTTGCCACGAAGAGAAGCGAAATTGATAATAGAGATAAACGGTAATAAAATTTTCGAAGATGTACCACCATATTTCTTGATGAAAAAATTTGGAGAAGAAGTTGATATCAAAGCCGGAAAAAATGTTATATCTTTTTCAACTTCGATCGGAGGGTCTTACTCGCTTGAAGAAGTTGTCCTCACGATTTTCCAGTACTAAACCGAGAGGATAAGCCTTAAAGCATCTCTGGTTCCTGTGGATGCGCCCAAGACTGCGATCAAGAGCTTGACAAAATTCTTCGATTCTTCATCCCCTTTAATCTTATCGAGTATGAAGAGAATTAAAAAAACGATCAAAGCTTTGAAGAATATGAAAGAAATAGGTCCGAAATTTTGGATCAAAATATTTGGTAAAACGTGCATTTCTTCATAACCGAAAAAATTAATACCTACGAAGCTAACAGTTGCGTCGAAAATTTGGGTTAAGAAAACTGCTTTGTTCTCTTTTTTCCATTTCAAGATTTTCATGGATATAAGCCATGGTGAAAATAAAATGGAGATGAAAATAAAAGGTAAGAGGTTGTTGATCTTGGATATTGCGATCGTGAAAAATGGTGAAAGAATTAGTACTCCGATAAGAAATGTTATTTTCGAATAAGGAATTTTGAACTTCTTTTGAAGGAACGTTGAGAAGAATAGTGTTAAAGATAAAAACAAGCCCAAAGTCAAGTAGATCAAGGGTGTTACGAGAAGTACGCTGTAAAAAACATTGGCATCGATAAGAACTCTTAAACAACTCCCGAGCAATATGAACGGCACAAAAGATACAGCTAAGTTTGCATCAATTTTTATCCTAATGAATCTCAAGAACGAGAAAAAAATGTAGGAAGAAATCACAAAGCCGATCGCGTAGAATAGGGTGTTGAATAAAGTGTATTCGGGTTGTGGTAAGAGGATAGAGGATAAATTTTCAATTCCCATATTCAGAACATATAATTCTTTTCTTAAATTGATGGGTCCGTTGGGAGTTGAACCCAATTCTCCACCGTGTGAGGGTTCCGCTACCTTGGCGTCCTACCGTTAGACTACGGACCCGATATTATTTATTTACACCCATATTAATTCATATTTCGATGGGAAAATTGAAAAAAGGTTTTTGAAATGTTGAAGGTTATAAACTTGCACGTTAAAGTTGGAAACAACGAGATTTTGAAAGGGGTTAACTTGAACATAGGTGAAGGAGAAATTCATGCTTTGCTCGGTCCAAACTTCAGCGGAAAGACTACTTTAGCCTATGCTATAATGGGGATACAAGGTTACAAAGTGATTAAAGGGAAGATATTGTTTAAAGGTAAGGATATAACTAAGTTGAAAGTTCATAAAAGGGCTAGGTTAGGGATAGCACTTGCTTTCCAACATCCACCAGATGTGAAAGGGGTTAAGTTGAAAAAAATTTTGGAAATAATAGGGGGAGAAAAAGTTGATGTGAAGAGATTTGGGTTGAAAGAAGAATTGCTCGAGAGAGAAGTAAACGTCGGTTTTTCAGGCGGGGAGAAAAAGCTTTCTGAAATAATCCAGTTGCTGGCTATGAAGCCGAAGTTGGCCATATTCGATGAGATAGATTCCGGCTTAGATTTGGAGAAAAGTGGGATGATAATGAAAATAATAAAGAGAAAATTTTTGGGGGAAGGAAGTTCTGTGTTGCTTATAACACATAACGCCAGCTTACTTAAATTCATAAATCCCGATTTAACCCATTTATTGGTTAGAGGGAAAATAATTTGTTCTCGAAGAAGTTGGAAAAAAGTTTTGAACAATATAAAAAGGTATGGATATGAAAGATGTGAAAAATGTGAATTATTATCAAGTTGATCATCAAGTTAAGCAAATTTTGAGTAAAGAAGGGGTTAAGATTTTAACTACTCCTGAAGCTTGGGAGAAATACAACTGGGTCAGGAAATACTTCGATTCAAAACCTAGGGAAGGATTCTTCGTATGGGTGAAAAAACAAATCGACTTTCCTTTAAGCGGATGCATAACTATATCTTCCCCAAAAATTTCCCAAGATTTGAAGAATGTTTTGGTTGTGGAGAAGAATTTGAAAGTTAGTGTTAGTGTAATGTGCAACGCGAGCAGGTTTGATCTGTGTGGGACTCATGCAGCTCAAGGAAAAGTTATACTCAAGAAAAACTCTTCCTTATGTTATGATCACCTTCAAATTTGGGGAGAAGGAGATGTAGTTTTGCCTTTTTACGAATTCTTACTCGAGAAGAATTCACACCTCGACTACAATTTCAAGAATTTCTTTCCACCTAGAAAAATGAAGATGAAAACATCGATTCGTTGTCTCGAAAAAGCTTCGGTTAACTTGAAAATTTTGATGAAAGCTAAATCTTGTGAAGTTGATTTGGTTGATGAAGTTTTTTTAGAAGAGGATGATTCGAGTGCTGTTATCAGGTTAAGAGTAGTTGGTGAAAAAGAGGGCGATGTGGTAGCACACACTAAGCTTACAGCGAAATCTAGGGCTAAAGGTCACATAGATTGTCAAGGTCTACTTTTGGATAAAAATTCGAATATAAGGTTAATTCCTGAATTGGTTAGCAAGGACAAGGATGCAACCATAACTCATGAAGCTTCCATAGGGAAGATATCTGAAGAAGTTTTGAATTACTTGATGTCTAGAGGTTTAAGCGAAAAAGAAGCTGTAAACTTGATAGTCACAGGATTCTTGGAATGACTAGAATTGTTTTAAATCTTTCTGTAAAGGAACTTTCCCTTTCACGATTTCAAAATTTTCATCGAATACAGGGCTACCGTAAACACCATCGTAGCCGGGAATGTACTTAACTTTCCCTTCTCTCACTTTTATTATAGCTTCAACTATTTTTTCACCCGTAACTTTTAACAATTCTTCTTTGGGTACGTTCAACAAAACATTCAACTCATTCCCAAATTTCTTTATCAACTTATCATGTTCTTCCAAAACTTTTTTCGAGTAAAGTTCTCCAGAACCTGAGGCGAAAGAAATTACTTCATACAAAGGAAGTAGTGTTTTAAAAGGAATAGCATCTTTTGGAACGAAACCTTCTGGCCTGTCCGCAAGTTCTTCAACCCTTTGTAAAACACCAACTGTAAGCTTCTTATGACATTTTGGGCAGATGTTTTTGAGCTTGATAGCATCTTTTGGATGTAAACTTATGTTACAAGAGCGATGTCCAGTGAAATGATATTTTCCATAGTTCGGGTCGACTTCTATAGTGTACAAAAACCTTTTCCCATCTTTCTTCTTTATAACATCGAAAATTTCCCAATAACTTATTTTTTTCAAGTCAAAGACGTTTGCTTCTCTTCCCAAACGCCATGGGTGCGGGGAGTGAGAATCGCTGTTACTCAACAAAGTGAATTTATCGAGGGAAGATAACCTCCAATTCATCTCAGGATTGCTAGATAGCCCAGTTTCCAAAGCGAATATATTTTTAACTTGATCTTGGTAGCACTCTTCCATTGAATTAAAACCAGACTTACTTCCAAAACAAGACATCCAAGGAGTCCATGCATGTGCAGGATAAATCAACACATCTTCACTTATTTCTGTCAAGATCTCAACAAGCTCTTGAGCGCTTAAGTTCAGGACAGGCCTTCCGTCAGAATTAAGGTTCCCATATTTTATCAACTTATCAACTATTTGTTCTACTATTTCAAAAGATGGTGCATGGATCACGTGATGCACTCTTTTGATTTCCCCACGAACTTCAAAATACGTAGCCACTTCACTCGTTAGAGTGAAGAAAACATCTTCATAAAAAAACAAACCAGAATCTTCTAAAACTTCCAACTTGTCCTTCAATTCTTCAAACCATTTAGGATGTGTGAAATCACCAGTTCCAACAAGATTCAATCCCTTTATCTTTGCACCTTCAGCTATTCCTTTCAAGTTCATTTGCTTACTGGTGGCTTTACTCCAGAGTGAATGTACGTGAAAATCAGCTATTACGATCATCGTTTCACTTCAAAATATTCTGAAAACAAGGATGAAAGAAATTATTGTAACGAAGATCCAAAGCCAAGGTTTCCATTGTATGATTTTACTTCCATCCAAAGGGGGGATGGGTAACAAATTGAAGAAAGCTAACCAAGCGTTGACTTCTGAAAAGAAACTTAAAGATTTAAAAGGGTAGAATAAAATGGCGAAGAACAGGTTTACAAGAGGTCCAGACAAGCTTATCAAACCTATTTCAGGAACAGTTAGCCTGGAAACTCTAAATCCCCATCTTCCGAACTTATACGGTCTAATGACAACAGCACCAGGTGCGATTATCTTTACACCAAAAAACATGAACAAAAACCCAAAGAGCAGGCCGGGTGGCCACATCTTGTAAAAAGCAGCACAGTTGAACTTTATAGCCACAAACTTGTGGGCAAGCTCATGAAAAACAAAAGCCATCACAACGACAGCCAAGTACACAGGAAAGTGCTGGAAGTTGTGGAAAGAGAAAATTGTTGATATCACAAGGGTGGAAATGACGAGATCCCTTATTTCTTCTTTTGTGAAAAATTTTGTTATTTGCATTCTAGCACCGATTTGAATCATTTTAAATATCTCGTTAAATAATAAATCCTTAATAGCTCATGAAATAACCCAAAGCCTCCTTTATATCTTTAACTTCCTTGACTTGGATCCCAACACTCTCGCTTATATCTATCCTTTTTTGAGAATATTCAGTGGTACAATAGATTATCGGTCCTATTTTCTTACATTCCCTTTTTGGTATATAAGTTATCTGTGTTCCTTGTCCTTCCGGTACCAGGAAAATTTCAATTCCAGCTTCTTTACAAGCTTTGGCCTTTTCTTCTATCCCACCAACACGTCCTATGGTTCCATCAGGGTTTATAGTGCCTGTTATTCCAACTTTTTGATTTAGACTCTTGTTTTCAAGAGCAGCTATCGTTGCTATAGTCAAAGCAGCTCCTGCCGAAGGTCCACCTATGGCCGAAGCGTTTGTTTCTATTTGATATATCAAATCTATTTTCGATGTATCTATTCCTGTTATGTTTTGTGAAACGGCTTTTGCTATTTGAATTGAAGCTTGTGTGTCCATGAAGAATATCAAATGATTTATGTCAGTTAAAACTCTTCCTTTACCTGGAACAGCTTCAACTATGAGCGTGGTGATCACTCCGTTTCCATCTTGATCTATCGCAGGTACAGGTAATTTAACCATGCTACCAGTGAAGTTTTCCTCTATTTTTGGATGAATCAAAATTTCTGTGGTTGTTTGAGATTTGAGAATAAGGAAATTGGAGAGGAATAAGAGTAAAGTAGCAAAAGCTATAACGATTAAAAACTCTTTTCCCATAAACTCACTTTTCTTTTTCTTTAATAAAAAGCAGGAGGTCGCTCTCGGTGGATGCATATTGGTAAACTATTTACCCCAAGCCATCTTCTCCATCCTGTTTCCCACAAGCGTCGGACATCCCACCTTACAGTTGCTCGATTCCTCGCCTGGCTGGTTCGATGGGAGGTCGACCCTATGGGACAGGACTTCTCAGTCGATAACTTGGAATAGTTTACCAATTCTGCACCGCCCTCGAGCTTTGGTCGGCCATTTAGACCATTTGCCACTGGCTTTTTGCCAGTAGAGAGGGCCTAGCTCTCCGACCAGGGACCTCCTGCGAAAAAGAAATGGTAATCGTAAAATTTAAACGTTTCTGAATTGAAAATGTTACTTTAAAGTGACGATTTTTTGGAAAATAGAAAGATTTAAATACTTCCACACATCTTTACATACCATATAGAGGTGAAAAAAATGGATTTTGAAGAAAATTGGAGTGCAGAGGAAGAAGAAGATTGGGAAGAAGAAGATTGGGAAGAAGAGGAAGGGGAAGAAGAAGAGTGGTGACCAACTCATTTTTCTTTTCACTCACTTTTTCTTCTTCATCTTCAATTCAGTAAGATCTGATTAATTCTTTTTTTTATTCATCACACTTCAAACAAAGCTTTAAAAAAGCAGCTTTATAAGCTCATTTTTTTAATTTAAAAATAGGTGAAGCTATGGTTTTGTTCGAAGGAGTTCTAGGTATTGGGGTAGGATTGCTGCTAGCGATAGCTTTAGCACAATACGCTAAACTTAAGCTAACAAGGGGTTGGCAACTCATAGCAGTTGCTGCTGTTTTGCTGCTATCAGCAGGTGTTTGGTCATCTCCCGCTGTTTCGACTTACATCACACCTCAACTTGGAATGGTGAGAGAAGCTTTCGAGCTCGTGGCTTGGTTGTTGGCTTTAGTAGGGGCTTTGCTCATAGTTTACGAAATGCTAGTTGAAATCTTCTGAAGACAGATTTCCCTTTTTTTATTTTTTGATCTTCAACATTTGTTTTAGAGTTAAAATAGTCATTTTAATTCGTTGCTCTACTTACTTTGGTAGAGTCTTAATCAACTTCTCTTTCAGCGTAGTTATCTTTTTTCTGATTATTTTGTTTTGAGTATAATCAATTCCGTAGTTGAATATCTTTATCCACTGTCTAGGATTTCTTACCAACTTAC
>JAWCDI010000036.1:0-7586 GCA_044343505.1 Candidatus Aenigmatarchaeota archaeon
ATACAATCAAGGTCTTTAACTTCAGCTTCAAATTTTAATCCCACTTTCTTCGCATTCTTTAAAAAGGCTTTTCCTTCTTTTAAGCTCCAGTATTTTTCGCAAACTGCTACACATGCACCGCATCCTATACAAGAATCTCTTTCATGTATCACTTTATACGTCATCACAACCACCCCATTTTCTTTTTTATTTTTTTCGAAACTCTATCAAGAGACCATGGTTCAAAAACTAAATCTATATCAACTTTTTTAACTCCTTTTATTTTAGATACCTTGTTCTTGATATCTTCTAATATTAATGATCTCAAAGGGCAATTTGGTGAGGTCAATCCCATTTTTATGCTAACGTTTCCCCCATTTATCTTGACGTCATGTATTAAACCTAAGTCGACCACATTCATAGAAATTTCTGGGTCATAACATTTCTTTAAAACGGAAACAACTTGTTTCTTGTTCACCATTTTCCCCCTTAAGATAAATTCAATTCTCTAATATAAATCCTTCAAGCTTAAAACCACATTTTGGGCATTGATTTTCTTTTATATACGAGTTAACTTTAAATCCAAACCTCTCTATTAGGATTCCTCCACAATAAGGACAGTATGTATTTTCCAATTCATGACCAGGAACGTTTCCAATGTATACATAATCCAAACCAATTTTCTTCGCCTCTTTAGCAAAATCTTCCAAAGTTGAAATTTTTGTAGCTTCTACATTCATCATTTTATAACTTGGGAAAAATCTGATTATATGAAGTGGTGTATGTTTTCCCAAGTTATTTAAAACCCATGTCACAAGTTCTTTGAATTTTTCTTTATCCTCGCCTATTTTTGGGATTACCAAGTTTGTTATTTCTACATGAATTTTCAGTTCTTTCATGAGTTTAAGTGTGTTGAATACAGGCTTGGAAGATGGAACAGAAGCATATTTTTTTAGAAAATCTTCATCCCCCGAAGCTTTGAAATCAACAGTGGCTGCATCTAAATATTTTGAAATTTTCTTCAAAGGCTTTTCACTCATGAAACCATTCGTGACAAAGGTGTTCTTAATATTCTTCTTATGAGCCAATTTAGCAACTTCATAAGCGAACTCGAAAAAGACGGTTGGCTCTGTATAAGTGTGACTTATTATTTTCACACCTTGATTTTCTGCAATTTCAACTATCTGTTCAGGTTCATACTTTTCAAACCAATTTAGCAATTGCGTTTGACTTATTTCCCAGTTACAACAATATTTACAAGCCCAATTACAACCAAAACACGAATAAGAAAGAGCAAAAGAGCCGGGATAAAAATGAAATAGTGGTTTTTTCTCTATCGGATCTAAATTTATAGCAACTACTTTTCCGTAATTCAACGAAAATAATTTATTGTTGAAATTTTTCCTCACTTTACAAAATCCTTCAGAATTCTTCGGAATGAAACAATTCCTTGCACACAATTCACACCTAATACCACCCTTCTCCTTTTTCCAGAAGTCGGCTTTATACATACTCCCATTTTTTTCAAACAAACGTTCCACCTTCATATAAAAGTTTAGAAGCAAGCTTTAAACCTTCTTCCGACATTTTAAATTTTCCATCCATTTCCACGAGATATCCTTCTTTTACCAATTTTTTGAAAAATCTTCTAACAGTTTTCCTTTGTCTCATAGGAAATTTGAGTATTATTTCATCTTCCTTGAAAAATTTTTTAATATCACCTCTGGTCAAAATCATTACCGAAAGCAGTATAGTTTTTTCCAATTCTGTTAAAATTTTTGCCATATTTACAACATATGTTGTAGCTAATATAAATTTGTTCTTTGAATTCGAACAGAAAGATTTTTATATACTCATTTTAAACTTTTAATTAGTTGGGAGAATTGATGGGAAAACACGGAAAAGCTGAAGATAGAGTTTATCAATTCGTCTGTAAAAATCCTGGAATGAACACGTATAAGATTTCTAAAGAACTGAAAATGTCCGGAGGTAACGTCAGAAACGCGCTACACAACCTTCATAAAAAAGGTTTAATTTTTTTCAAATTTGAGAAAAAAAGCAATAAAATAGAGAAAAAATGTTTTGCTGTAAAGTTGATGAATTTATTACCAAAAACTTTGAAGAGACAACTCAAGAATATAGTTAGGGTCTAACATTCAAACACAAAAACATCAACATTCCCCTTCATTATCTTGTTTTTTCCAAATGCTTCAGTTGTATGATGTTTAAAAGTCTGTGAATATTTTTGAAGAACGCTATCTTCGGGATCCAAAACTTCGAAAAACTTTCTTTCGAATTCAAAATTCTTATCTTTCAAGAAATTACCAAACTCTTTTGCTCTAGTATACTTCGGATGAGCATATATCAAGAGTTTTTTTGCACCAACTTTTCTAGAGAAATTAATGAGCGATTTCAAAACAAATTCATGCATCTTCTCTTGACTTAAAGCAAGGTAAGAAAACGGTCCACCTTCCCAGGTATCAACGAACGTACAATTTTCATCTCCAACTTTACCAGCATACAAGAATGCAACTGCGACTGGATTTTCTATACCTTTTACGTAGAACTGTATCAAAGTAGCTTTTGGATCCATAAAAATTAGTGGGATTTCCTTATCTTCATTTTGTGGTAAGAACCAACAACACCAAAGTTTGTTCACATCATAGAGGTCTTGTGGAACTTTCCTTTTCCAAACTTTTGCAACCAACCTAGAACCTTGATAATTTGTTATCGTACCACTTTCTATCATATAGTTTAAAGCTTCTATTTCTTGAAGTACGCTGCTAACTGAATTGGGCATTCTTTTATCTTTGTAAGAGTTTCTTATCAAAGTTGAAAAGTAGGTAAGCACGTTTTTAGCTGCATTTTTATCTTCTTCTAAAGCTTTTTTGTAATCTTCCTTAATCCTCATGTACACCGAACCCGGAGAATGATTAGGAATAGAAATTTTCGGTAGAAGCTCGTTCTGTTTACTTCCCAATATTTTAATCACCACGTGTTTGAAAACATCAACCCATCTTTCAGAAAAACCTTCACTCGCTTTTTTCTGTGAAATTTGCTCACCACTATCCAAGAATAATTCTGAATCGAATCCATTACCTTCTAAAACATTCAAAACGTTTCTTGTTACATCATCTTGTCTTAACCACTTACCGAAATCTTTGTGCTCGATGGTTTTTTTGTAAATAAATTGTAAGTTGGGGTCTTTCTTAACATCTTCTATGAACTTTATACCACACTCCAATGAATATTTAGTTGGTAATGGGAGTGAAAGTTCTTTCTCGATTAAATAACGTAATTTCTTTACATCACCCATAACGAGAACATCAAAATACTCGTATTTTTTTACCATTGATAGTAAAGAAAGTAGAGATATCAACTCAACTTTTTTCTCGATCGTTATCTTCTTTCTGTAAATTTTCATGGCCGATTGATTAAAAATATCAAGTTGAGAAGGATCTAAGCTTAATATATCGAAAATATTTTGTTGTATTGGTGCCATACCATTTCCAGGAAATTCTGCGATGAAGTTAAGAAATCTTGAAATAAACCCATTTTCAAGCCATTCAAAATATTTTTTTATCATGTCTATATTATATTCCCCTTTCGATATTTTTCTGTGAATCAAAGCGCCTATATCTGAAAAAATTTCAGAAACGTTGAGTTTATTTTTCCTATATTTCTTCAAAATTCTTTCTATTTCTTCTAGTTCAAAACATCTTATAGCAAGTTCTATCGCTTTTTCATCTTGTGTTTCTTCAGAGGTAGCTGCAATGTACTCTATGGCTTCTTTGGTTAAGAAATTTAAATTAAGTTCAGAATCCAATGCTCTGTATCTCTCCACAATTTTCACTAAACGATCTAACACTTCTCTATTTTTCACATACTTTTTTATCCTTTCGATTTCTTCTCTGAAAGGAAAATTAGTTAGATCTTCCTCCATGAGTTTACCCAAATTTTTAAATCTATTAATTAATTTTCATCAACAATTATAAATAATTTTTGGAAAAATTTGACAAAAGGTCAAAGAATGGAAGAAGAAATAAAAAAATTGAATGAAGCAAAAAAAATTTCTGATAAAATATTGGAATTTGCCAAAAGTTTGATCAAAAAAGATGTGAAGATAGTCGAAATCGCCGAAAGTATAGAAAGTAAGATAAGAGAACTTGGTGGTGGTGTAGCATTTCCAGTGAATATTTCAATAAATGAAAATGCCGCTCATTATACACCGTCTATAAATGATGAAACTATCCTCAAAGTGGGTGATATAGTTAAAATTGATTTTGGAGTTCATGTTGATGGTTACATATGGGATAGAGCTTTTTCTGTTTCTATTGATAAAGATGAATGTGAATTGATAGAAGCAGCCAAGGATGCTTTAGAAAATGCTATTAAATGTATCAGACCTGGAGTTAAAGTTTGTGAAATTTCACAAGTAATAGAAGAAAGTATAAGAAAGTATGAAGTTAACCCAATATACAATTTGTGCGGACATGGTTTAAAAAGGTTTGTACAACATGCAGAACCAACCATACCCAATTGTAAAAACAACATACGATATGAAATAAAAGAAGGTGAAGTAATAGCTATAGAGGTTTTCACCACTAATGGGCAAGGATGGGTTAAAGAATCTGGTGAAACACTAATCTATAAATACGAAACGGACAAACCTGTTAGGATGAGAGAAGCTAGAATTATCATGGAAATGGCAAAGAAGGAATTTATGAAGCTTCCTTTTGCAAAAAGATGGATAAAAAGTGTTGTGGGTGGTGCGGTTTTGGATATGGCACTTAAACAACTTGTTGAAATCGGTTCTATCAGAGCTTATCCTGTCTTAAAAGAAGAAAGTGGTGGGAAAGTTGCACAAGCCGAGGAAACCATTATCGTGATGTGAGATGAAAGTTAGAGCACATGTGATTATTAGTGGTGTTGTTCAAGGTGTAAATTTTAGACGGCATATTAAAATTGAAGCTGAGAAGAATAAAGTTAACGGGTGGGTAAGAAATCTAATAGATGGTAGGGTAGAGGCTGTTTTTGAGGGTGAGGAACAAGATGTTAGAAATATGATTGAATTTTGTAAACTTGGTCCACCTAATGCTGTCGTTACTGATATAAGAATAACTTGGGAAAATATCAAAGGGGAAGAAGGATTTGAAATAAGATATTAAATTTTTAAATTATAATTATTTTAAAGTGCGCCAATTGTGACTACATTCCCATAAAGATGATTACAATGAGGAAAGACTTGGCTAAAAACATAATTAAAATCTTGAATTGTCTCAAAGAGTCAGAAGAAGGCTGGCTTTGGTATAGAGAAATCAGTAGAAGGACGGAATTGCATCATAAAACCGTTTCCAGGCTTATCGAGAATCACCTTCAGATGTTTCTTGATATTCAAACTATGGAACCTTTCAACGTTAAAATGGTAAGACTTAAGCCAGGTACGGATATAAATGGTATTTTCAAATATCTTAGCATTAAAGAAAGGCTTGAAAACAAGGGTTAATTTTTTATAAAACATGTGAGTTTAAATACTCCGAAATCTATATATTAAAATACCGGTGTCGATTTGGGAAAGATAGTTAATCAATATTCGTATAAGGTGAATGTGCCCTGTGAAAACTGTCATTCCCTTATAAGACTTGGTATAGATGAACGTATAGACTTCTGTCCGGTTTGTCATGCTCCATGGAATGGAAATGGAAAGGAAGTAAAAAAGAAGTAATTTTTGATTATAATCGATAATTAAGCGATTTAAGCAGAAGGTGTAACAAATTTGACCCAACCCTTTCCATTTTTTTCTATTCTTTGAATCCTTATCCCCCTTCTTATACAATGAGTTAAAAAGCCTCTGAGAGCAGATTCTGTTATACCAAGTCGGTTAGCGAGGTCTGTATAGCTCATCTCTCCTACTTCTTTAACAATTTCTTCTACTTGTCTCATTCTAGGTGTGGGTGGTAATTGAGACTCAATTAAATTTATTTGTGTTAGCATTTGAGTTCGTATAGGCTCAGGTGCCTTTCTGGCAATACCTTGAAGAGATAAAAGGGAATTTTCAATAACTTCAAAATGTTTCATAGTAAGTTCATCGTGTGATTTCACTATATCCCTTATCGATTCTAAAATTTCTAATATTCTCTTTGGGTCTCCAAAATTAGCAATAAACCATTCTTTAGAAGCCATTTGTGATTCTATACGAACTAAGGCAGATTCTATTTCTTTGATGGATCTTCCAGTGTATCCTGCAGCTAGACCAAGCTGTAAAGCCTCTTTTTCTAGCTTGATTGAAGAAATTTCTTCTGATTGATTGATTGATTGAGTGATTGATTGATTGAGTGATTCTGATTTAATCGCTTGAATCGGTATTTTTTTCTTAAATAATCCTAATATACGATCCAAAATTCCCATGAATTGTATATTATCTTTAAAGTATTTAACTCTTACTTTTTTAATATTCTCACTTTTCAATTTAAAGTGTTTTTTATCTTATTCTCACTTTATTCTAAAGTGTTTTTTATATTTTTATGAAAATATGTTATTAAAAATATGTTTTATAAGATAGTTTACTCAACAACTCTCACTTTTTTATAAAAAGCTTTTTTAAAAATTTTGTTTGTTACTTTATATAAATTTTTGTAAATATTTTACAAAGAATAAAACATAAAATATATTATTTAGATATTTATTTACATTTAAACATATTTAATAAAATATTTTTTATTAAATATACTTTTCTTTTACAACTCTCACTTCTTACAATTGCACAATATTTTTTAAATTTTTGGCGCACTTTATTTGAACACACCAATTATTCTATATTTTCAAAAGAAATACAAAATTAAAAAATTTTAACGAATAATAAAGCCTAAATTTTATTTTCAAAACAAAATATGACATAAATTTTTTATTCTTTGGCTTTTTGATGTGTTGTCGTTGAACAATTTTTTTTAAAATAATCATATCGATTTTTCAGTATATCAATTTAACGCCTAGAGAAAAATTAATGGAAAAAATTAATAGAAATGCTCAGTCGACACAATTCAAATGATTTTTTAATCTAAAATTTGCTCAGTCTTTCCCGAAAATTGGCGCAATTATAAAAAAAAGGTCATTTTTTTACGTATAATCATTCTTATACGAACCCATTTTTCAGGATTTTTTTGAATGTTATTTGAATATAATTTTCAAAATTTTTACAAAAAAACGGGTACTTAAAGTTATCGGTTAAGTTTATATTAACCGGTATCATAGAATAATACAAAATTTAAAATAGGAGGGGTAAATATGCCGAAGAAGAAGAAAAAGGAAGAAGAACAAACTACCTCTTCATAAATTCTTTCCATTTTTAATTTTTTTTAACAAACACTAAGCTTTCCTTCTACCAAAAGTTTACAAAAACTCTGAATGTTTTCCAGCCTATCCTGAACAATTTCTTCAACTTCTTTATTTATTCTCTGAAAATCGTTTTCATTCTCCGGTATATATTGAACTATTGCAACTTTTGGATCATTTATCGGTCTTCCTATCTCGCTCAAAAGCCAAACATAAACTTCTTTTAACCCATTAACTTTTGAAAAAATTTCATTTGCAATATCATGGCTCAGTAA
>JAWCDI010000037.1:0-7475 GCA_044343505.1 Candidatus Aenigmatarchaeota archaeon
TTTCTTTCACCACTAGAATTAAAAGAATTAGAGCCACCTAAAGGATCGATTTTTATTCTTTCTAGTTCGGAGCCTTTTGATGAAGAAAGAGGATTAGCATTTGACAGATTAATTAACTGGTTAGAATTTTTAGGTATTCCATCTAGCCAGGTCCATTCTTCAGGTCATATAGATATTTTTTCCCTTAAGAACTTTATAAATCAAATAAAGCCTAAAATTGTTATACCAATACATACATCTTATCCTAACTTGGTTGGGAAGTTTCTCTCCGATATATCAAAAGTTATTATTCCTAAAAAAGAAGTTCCTTATACCTTTCAATAAAATTCTTTAATTTTTTTCTACTAATAAAATTACTTTGTATTCTAAAACCTTCTTTACACCAACTAATCCATAAACAAAATGGACAACCATCTCTATCTTCTTTTTTACATTCCTCGCAATCTACTAAATTAAATAAGCGCGAAACTACTTCATTTTTTTTATCTTTTATTTTTTTGAAGAATTTATCAATTGCACCAATTCCGCCTTGATACCTCTCAAAAACATAAATTTTTCCTTTTGATAAGTCATAAGAATAAAAGAAAGTTTCTTCAGAAAATCCTGTTAAACTAGCAATTACTCTTAATAATGCATGAGCGAAAGAATGAAAAATTATTTCTATGTCCTTTGAATTATATTGTTTTTTAATATCTTCAAAAATAAAGTTTAAATCAACTACAAAAGCAGGTGTAAAGAGCGGAAAAATGAGTGGATATTTTAATCTTACATTAACCATTTTTTTATTACCACTCAGTGGAATTAATTCATTTTCAGAACCTTCCAAAATGACTAACACATAAATTGGAGATAAAATTAAATTACCAATTTTTTCAACAACAGTTTTTTCTTCTATCAAGAAATTAAAAATTGGTCTTCCAAAAATTTTAACAAACCTAACTTCTCTTCCACAACTTTCACATTCTCGCTCATTTGTTGATATATTAAAGCAATTAAAACAAAATGGGACATAACCAAATATATTTTCATAAACTAGCTTAAGAGGTACTTGTAGTGGTAAGTTATAAGTTCGACTTTCATCTCGCTTTATAAGATATTCATAACCTCTTTTTCTTTTAAAGTATGCAATAACCTCTATCAATTCTTCTGTCTCTTTAATTTTTTTAAATGTAAGATCTAATACAGCTTCTCTTGATCTTCTTTGTTCTTTAATATACTCAAAATCTACCTTTAGAGGAAAATATTTTATAAAAACATCTGAAACCATATAGCCCTCCCTAGGCCTACCAGCACGCAATATGTTTACTGGAAATTCCATAGATTGTTCAAAATAAGATTTTGAAACGTATGGTAATTTTTCTATTAAATTTTCATACTCTTCAAAAAACTTATTTTCCCCTACTAAATATGATAAATTAAACCAAAAACATGATTGAAGCAATCCTATAAATTTTTCCCATCTAGTAGCTTGTCTCTCAAGTTCTCGTCGATAGATAAGTGAATTCCTTAAACATTCCAATCCTATAAGTTTTAAAAAAATTGAATCTTGTTCAATTATCTTTTTATTAAATTCTTCTTCGTGTAGTTTGTTAAAAATATATTTCCTAATGATTCCCGATAGTTTATATAAATTTGCCCGAAATTCATCACCAATAGTAAAAATAAGTTCATAGAGAATTCGCGCAGTTTTATATTCTTCTTCGATTAATCTGAAATTATTTTCTATTTCTCTTATACGTTGACTTACTTGAAATTGAGATTTTTCATCTACATGCTTTAAACTCTCAATTAATGAAACAAGTTTAGTCTTAATATCTGAAAATACTTTTCCTTCTAGGATTTCTTTGACTGTTTGCTTAGGTAATCTTCTCTCAATGTTTTTCTCTAGTTCAAGAAGAATTTCATTTGCTCGTTCGTCTATTTCTTCCAAATTTCTTACTTCAATTTCTTCTTCTAAACTTTTGTAGTCTTCTTGCAATTTGATAATTTTGTCGGATAAGAGACTGTTTCTGCCATCTTCAGGACATCTGCACAATTCATCTATTAAATTGATAAATTCGTTACTTAAGGATAATTTTTTCTCGATTACTATTTTTTTGAAAACTTCTAGGATTACAGTATTAGCAGTTAGTTCTTCTAGAAATGTTTTAGACTGGCTTAGAAACTCTTTATTGAGGCCTAATAATATCTCATGAATTTTTTCAACTATTTTATTGGTTTCAGGTATACTTACTCCTTCTCTTTCAAAAGCTTCTTCTGATAATAAATAATTGTTTTGAAAGTAGAATGCATCTATAGGGTCGAAACTATCCAAAATTGTCAAGAAGAACCTATCATCTGTTATCCTGTTTCCACGACCTACTCGTTGAACAAATCCTAGTAAATTTCTTGGTGAGCCATATTGAATTATACTATTAATTGTACGTTCGTCAATACCTAGTTCAAATGCTGAAGTACAAAACATAATGTCTCCTAGTTGCTCTTTAAAGTCAGAGGTAACATGAATTGCTGGAATGGGTATTGTAATTTCATCAACTCTTAACGTTTTATTTAATCTATCAAAGAGGAGATTCCAATTATGTGAGAATGGTATGTTTGGGTCATGAACACTTCTTATTCTATATCGAACTAATCCTTTTCTTTCGGCGTCAATATATTGGCGTCTCAACCTATATAAAGAACCTTTAGTATCAAAAAAAGCTACAGTTCGTGTTCCGTTATAAATCTTGTTTATTACGTGCGCAAAATACATTACAGTTTGTATTAATCCATATGTTTTCAGTGGATATTCATATGATTTTGTTAAAAGATATAAAAAATACTTATACTTGTTAGGTAATATTTCAGAATCAATTTCTTTATCTCGTTCTATGTTCTCGATATCGGTGGGTTCAACTTTTCTGAAAGATAGTAGCTTCGCAACAAATTCAGTGGGTTTAGGAAGTGTAGCAGAGGAAAAAATTAATTTCAATCGACTTAAGTCGTTACCTTGGAGTTTTAAAATTTCAAATAATTTTTTGAGAATATGAGAAATATGGAGACCGTAGATTGATTGATAAACATGTGTCTCATCAACAACAACATATTGAAGATTCTTGAAAAATTGGGAAAATTCGTTCTCTAAAAATAATTTTTCTAAAGATTCAAATGTTGTAAGTAGTACAAATGGTATATTTTTAATTTCAGTAATGACTTTTTTATGATTATCTCTCGAAAGGGAAATAAATATTTTAAAACCACATTTCTCACATTTAAAAACTCCTTTTAAATTATGAAATCTTTCATCAGTTAGCTTAAAGTTATAAGTTCCTTCTTTATGGATACACTTAACTAAGGTAAGAGAACTTCCATTACTTTCTCTTTTCAAAATTCCGCTACTTTCTAGTTGCTGTTCGTCAAAAGTTTGAGGAATTTCTCCTTTTTGCAGACCTATTATGATAGGTTGTTCAGGTAAATCGGAAGTATGCTTTTGAAGTTTTAAAATTTCTTCTTTATGGAGTTCCCATAAGATTTTTATTGCTTTAATTAGTCTTGATGCCTGATCTTCAATTAATATTCTTCGTGGGTAAACAAAGGCAGCCGTAGATTGCTTTGTTTCACCATTACCTATTTTTTGTCTAAAAAGTGAAAACATTATCGGTAAAAGAAAACACTCGGTCTTACCAAAACCTGTAGGTGCGGTTATAACAAAAAAATTTTTCTTATTAAGTAATATTTTCTCCCAGCTTCTAACTTGAAAATTGATTGGTATTATATCATACCTTTCAACGAATTTAGAAAAAGAAGGTCCGAACCTTTCTAAATCCCAACCTAAATTTTCTTGTAACTTTTTATCTAACTCGTGTAAACTTACTTTAACTTCATCCCAACTCTTACTTTTTCTTACCTCTATCGGAACCTTCCTATAACATAACTTAGAAAAAATAAAAGATGGTGGTTGTCTATCTCTAGCCGTTACTAACTCTATGAATTTTCTATAATTTTCTTCACTATATTCCTTTCTGTAACTACACAAATCTAAAAGTTGAGAAAAAATTATTTTCTCTTTTTCTGAAAGGGAATTATCGGCAACAATCTTATCTACAGAATCATAAGTTTGTGATTCACTCCTCATATGCTCCACTTATTATATCTTAATTTTTCAATTAAATAAATAACACCTTTTCTAATTATGGGAGAATGCGAATATCTATTTTGAATAAATTTTGTAATATAACTTTCATCAGAGTTTTTAATAATTTCTTGAAGTGTTTGCACTTCTTTAGTAAATGTTATCAAATTATGCATAGCGATAAAACTACCCTCTAAACTACCAATTTTTTGACTGGATTTTTTCATTAACATAAAATAGTCCTTTTTTTTACAAACTTGACAATTACACATACCTCTTTTTATTTTTGTTACATTCATTCTCTTCAAACCTTTTGTTAAATAAACTCCTTTAATACCAGAATAAAGATAAGTACTAGAATCAAACGTGTCAACACCCATCATAACTAAAAGAGGCATTAATGTACTTGATATTCCAAATACATGTAAAGGTACGGAATTCATATCGAATTCATAGAGAACCTCTTTGCATCCCTTTACAATTTCCAATATTTTTAATATGTTCGATTTAAGGGGAACCAAGCTACCCAGTGCTATACCATCTATTTTTTTGAGTGATAAAGCTTCTTTTTCTAAATTATACAGCAATCTACTCATAAAAAGCTTCAAACTTTTTTTAGAATAGCCATGGATTGCTATATAAGTCAATGTGTTCTTAGGTTTATTGTGTAAAAGATAAACAGCGTTACTTATGCTAAATTCTATTCTTTTATTTATTTCATTTTTTGGTAAGTTAGGTGAAATAGGATAGTCTAAAGAAACTAAAATGTTTGCACCAAATTTTTTTTGATAATATAAAACCTCTTCTGCTGATTTTATTTCAAAATCTTGTCCTTTTATTCCACCATTAGTTAAAAGTTTAAAACCACCAGAATCGACGAATAGAACACCATCAAAGTTAAACCAATCATGGATTGATTTAGAAATATATTCATTCAACTTCTTCTTTGTAACAGGGAAATCATTTAACTGAGCAATAGATGTCATAATACCAGAAAAATACTTTTGAAATTTTTTCTTCATTAAAAAGTTTTCTTTAATTTGTCTATAAATGCCACCACCAAATTTACTACTCCAATTGCCTCCACAAAAAAATGCAAGTACAGGATATAAGAAAGGTGTTTCTAATTTCTTACCATTGATTCTTATCTCACCACTACGTGCTTCTCCATTTTGATGTGTTATTTTAAACTTTTTCATAATTTTCTTCCTTGATACTAATTTGTGATAGATGAGAAATTAATTTAATGTTGATATTTTGATTTCTTAATTTTCTGATTAAATATCTGTAGAAAGGATGAAACCTACCGGGATTATAGTAGAAAAATATCTTATTAAATCTTTGTAGTTGGCGTGTGACTTTTTTTATTAGTTTTTTCGATTCAGTTTGATTTTTAAGAAGGTGTGAAGGAGATAAATCATACCATTTTATTTTCTGTTTAGGAAACACAATCCCATACTTATCTGAAAGAATTCCCCACTTCACATCCAATTCTTTACATTTTTTAATAAATCTCTGTAAATAAGTTGCAGAGTATAAATTTTCCGCAAGAGTTTTAGAACGTATATTATTTTTCTTTTTAGAGCAATGAGTTATGTAAAGCACTCTCATATTTCTCTTATATTTATTTATTTCTTACATTTAATTTTATATTTCTCATTCTTGTTTAAACATTTTTAGAAATCAATTATAGTTCTTTTTAATCTCTCAATATTTCTTAACAATTGTGAAGAAAAAATCTGAATGGCAAAGTATTCCCATAGAAAGCTTCGGTTCTTTTTTTTCAAATTCATAGTTCTCTTAATTTTTTTGAAAGATTCTCTATATCTGCTAAGAGCAACTTTGGAAACTTATTTTCTTTTTCTAATTCTTCCTTATGTGCTTTAACCCAGTGTGAAAATTTTTGGAGAATTGTTTCTGTAATGTTGCAGACAAAATCTCTTGGTAAATCCTTTGAGTCAAGCTCCAAAATATCAAAATATTTAATTAGCCTTTCCCTTTCCTTTAATCTGCCTTCTAATACTCCAATAGCTCTTTCGTAAGCTCTTTGCCTTTCTTGGATTTCTTCTAATTTTTGTCGCTGAGTTTGAATTATTATCTCATTATTTTTAATTTCTCCTTCCTGCTTTTGTATAAATGCTTTTATCTCTAGAACTTTTTTATTAAGTTCAGAAATTTCTCTTTCTATTTCCTTCTTTTCAGCATACTTTGGGAATGCCTCAAAAACATCAACAGGTCTTCCAAATTTTTCTGCTATAGTAAGGAGTAATTTAATTCTATCTATTCCAAGACTTTTTTTGAATATAAGTTCGTGAGTCATACTTATTGCAGAAATTAAATAAGCATACTTTGCTTTTTCCTCTTCTAGTTTAGCCTCAATCATTTTTAGTTGATTCTCCACTTCCAAACTTTTCCTTTTCAAATCTTCCAATTTTTCAAATTCTTCTAGTGCTGCTATGAGTTTTTCTGCCTGACCAAATTTTCTTGCTAGCACTAAAATCATGTTGAGATCAGATTCAGAATAACCAGCTTTGATTAGCTTATCGTAAACGTTAAGCATTCCCTGCTTATCTATAAGCTCATTTTTTAAGTTATCTAACTTTTGTTGCAAGTCTGTAATTTCAGAACTAATGTTTTCTCTTATTCTTTTCACTTCTTCTATTTCCTTCCGAATCTCAGCTTTTTTCTTCAAAAGTTCCTGCAATCCCTCAAACTCATTTAAGGTTTTAAGGATTTCTTTACCAAACTTCTTAGCCGCTAAGGCAATGTACTTAAGCTTTTCTGAATCTATTTCACTCTTCTCTAGCTCGCTTTTCCAACTTGCCATTTCCTTCGCTTTTTCTATCGTTAAGTTTGCTTGCTTCATTAGTTCGTAAAATTCGATAAAGTTAGTTGTCTCGATTCTCTCTTTTTTTAATTTATCTAAAAATCAGAGACTTCAAGCAAAGATAAGTGTTTTTTTCTAAGAGCCTCTTCTTTTTCTAAAAACGATTTTATGTCATCTAGACTTAAACCTAAGTAAACTAACTTGTTTAACATTGAAACTAAACTTTCTTTCGCTTTTGCATCTTTTATTTTTATTCCAATTGTGTAACCTTTTATTGTACTGTTTTTCCATCGACCTTCTGTTAACTCTTCAATTTCTTCATTCGTAAAACTTTTCGATCTCAAGCTTCTCATAAGCCCTTTGCCCTTTCTAGCTCAAAATCTTCTAGTTTTTCAGCCCGCGCTAGCATTTTTAGTTCTCTAATTTCTTCAATAGCTTCCATATTTTAAAGTTATTCTTAAAAAATTTTTAAATGAATAAAGGTTGATGGGAAGTTGAAGAGTTAATATTAGGTTGGAGATGAACGGTTTCTTATTT